>JAAZFS010000064.1 GCA_012511615.1 Elusimicrobiota bacterium
CGGTATATCATGGTACTGTGCCACTTTCTATAGGAAGTGATAGTTCCTTTGAGAAAATTTCGGACTCCGAGGTTGTTTTTAGTGTATCAACAGATACTTTTAAAGAAGGAAATGAAAATTATGTCAGGTGGAGCTGCCTAGATAGTGATGGTGATAGGTGGACTTCTCAGCTATTCCGCGTGAAAGTTGCTACAAATGAGGCGCCTGAGATAAGAATTATCCAGCCAGTTGATGGCGGATATTCAACCCTCAATCCGGTTATTGAAGCGGAGTTTATAGATACTAATGGAATTGATATAGCAAGTATAGAAATTATTTTAAAAGATGGTTTAGGGATAGAAGTCCTGAAAGTCTTGGGCAGTGATTTGCCGGCTATATACGATGCAGAGACTGGAATTCTTAAGTATAGAGTAGGGGATAATCTTGTCAGAAATAACGGCGAATATAATCTTAAAATATCGGCTACTAACACTGGTTATGGAGAATTTGCCCTTGGGGCTTCAGAAGAAGTCAGCTTTACTGCCAGAAGGCAGGGGATAGCCGATGCAGTAAGTTATCCCAATCCTTTCGACCCAGCTCTAGGAGATGCGACGCTTAGATATGTTCTTTCGGAAGATGCTGAAGTTACGATAAATATCTATGATACTTCCAGAAACTTGGTTATGACGCTTATTGAGAATGAGCCAAGAAGAGAAGGCCAGAATGAAGATAAGTGGAGTGGCCGCAACTTTGCTTGTCGCAACCTGTCAAATGGTATTTACTATCTGGAGTTTATAGCAGAAGGAAGTAAGGAAAATAGGGTCTATCAGACGATAGCAATATTTAGATGAAGAAGTATATTTTAATACTTGTCGGTCTTGTGTTTTTTGCGCCTCAGTTAGATGCTGCTCCGTTTTTTTATAATGAGGATCCGACCTCTGACCCAGGCTATGGGAACCTGGTGGATTTTTATTTAACCCTGGAATCTACTGGGGCTCCTCTTGATATGGCTTCAATTAAATATAGGGTTTCAAATTCTGGAAATGACCTTCTTGATTTTTCACCTTGGAGGACCGACTGGGTATATGTTTCCAGTTCCTCTCATAAGGCTCTCCTAAAGGCATCTATACCCAACAATAGTGATGATGTTTTTCTTATAGGTGATGACAACTACATAGACTGGCAGGCATTTGATATGGGATCACCTGCTGAAGCCAGTTCGGCGGCAATGTACAGAATAAGGATACTTCAAAATACGGAGCCCAAAATAAAAATAATCCAGCCCAATAATATTGCTATACTTGCTCCGAAAATTGTGGTGGATGTCCTCTCCTATTCTCTTGCAATTGATACATATTCTATAGTCCTTGACATTAAAGATGCTTATGGTAAATCTATCCATTCAGTAACAGGGGCCGATGCTGCGGCTCTTTATTCTAAAGAAAATGAGAAGATAATCTACAATATCCCCCCATCTCTTCTCAAGGAAGGTCAGGAATATGAACTCTCCGTAAGTCTTTCTGACTTTGGCTATATTCCTTCTGATACAAAAAGTGTGTCAAAGACTACAAAATTTACTACTGCATCAGGAGGTATAGCGGATTTTGTAGCTTATCCTAACCCATTTGACAGTCGGAGTGAAGAGTCAAGAATAAGATTCGTTTTAAAAGAGGAGGCCTCGGTGACTTTAAATGTCTATGATACATCCGGGAGCCTTGTAAAAGAACTTTTATCTGGAGATGAGCGCGGAGTAGGTCTGCATGAAGTCCTGTGGGATGGAAGAAGTTTTTCTGGAGGAAATCTTGCAAATGGCGTATATTATTGCGAGATAATTGCGGACGCTACTAGCGAATATAGAAATTATACGGTAATTGCTATTCATCGAAAATAAGTGAGCATATATTAAGAACTATAGAAGGTGTAATAAAATGAAGATATTAAACTGCATTATCAGAAAGGTCGCCTTGGGGGCGCTGGTTATGACAGGATTTTGTGGAACTTTATCGGCTGGGGCCGGACCTGCTGCATATTTGAATCAGGGAATCGGTGCCCGTGCTATGGGTATGGGGGGAGCTTTTACCGCCGTGGCGGATGATGCCTCAGCAGCTTACTGGAACCCCGCGGGGCTTGCCCTTATTGATAATATTCAGGGCACTCTTATATTTCAACGCCTCTCAGAGGCTGATTGGCCTGGACTTGAAGATATAGCACCAAGCTTTAGCTTTTTTAATTTTGTTCTCCCCATGTCTCGAACAGGGCTTCTAAATGCTGGTGTGGCATCCTTATCTATAGCAACCTTTGGAATTGATAATATACCCTTGACACAGATGGACGCATCGGGAAATTTATCGAGAGGAAGTTTTACTGATAAGGAGTCGGCCATAATATTCTCAGCTGGATACCCCATTTTGGGAGATGATATGCTTATTGGTCTTAGCATAAGGTATCTAAGTCTGGATTTTGACGGCGTAGATGGGGCTTCTGCATCAGGTTGGGATATGCAGATAGGTCAGATGTTTCATCTAAATCAGTATATAAATTTGGGTTTTACTCTTCAGCGGGGCCCAACAATGGTCTGGGAGAGTGGATATAAGGATACAGGGGATATTAGGGCCCGTTTGGGACTTGCTTATGAACGCGAGTTTGGATACCAGTTTGATTTAACTAGTTCACTTGATTTAATTCAGCAGAAGGATATGCCACTACAGGCATCTCTTGGGGCAGAGCTTGGTTTTAATCCTCACATCAGAAATGTAAAGAAGTTGTTTGCTCGCTTGGGTGTTAAGGAACTTACCCTTGAAGACCGCCACGGCTACCGTGCCCGCCTGAATAATACACTGGGATTAAGTGGAGGTTTTGGGGCCCGGGTGGCACATCTTAACTATCACCTGGACATTGATTACGCCATAGTAAATAGCCCCATGGGGAGTGACCATTTAGTTACAATCGGCTTGGGCTTCTAATTCTTTCTCAAATTTTAAGACCTTCTGTTTATTAGATAAAATTTTACTGGAAAACTACACTCCTATTGTAAAAATATAGTTTCAAATATCATAGCTAAGTAGCTTGCTGGTTTTACGAGTACCCTTAGGAAAATTCCCAAAAAGTAAAAACAGACTGTATCTAAAAAATATTTAGAGTCAGATTATCAAGAGTATTCTTAAAATAAAAAATAAGAAATCACTAGGCAAAATTCTTTCTTGAATTTTTCACCTCAAATAAGTGATTAATCCTCTGAAAAACACAAAATTAGAGCTATTTCTATAAGTCAGAAAAATTGACAATAAACTCTTACTTTAGTAAATTTAACCACTTATACTTTAATATAATTTATAGTAATTAAGGATTTCAATATGAATACAAACGAAGAAGAAAAGAAAAAAAACGTGGTTAGGGTGGAGGCTTCAAGAAAGCTTAGGCAGCTGCCCCCCTATTTATTTGGTGCTATTGATGTTCTAAAAAGGGATGCCTATAGAAAAAAATTAGATGTGATTGATCTTGGGATGGGTAATCCCGATCTTCCCACTCCAAAACATATTGTAGAACGCCTATGTGATACGGTTTTGAATCATCCCAATACTCATAGGTATCCCCAGGCAAAAGGTATGCCGAAGTTTAGGAAGACCGTCGCAGACTGGTATCAGAAAAGATATGCTGTTGACCTGAACCCAGAAAATGAAGTTATGTCACTTGTGGGTTCGAAAGAGGGTATTGCACATATGTGTATGGCTTATCTGGATCCGGGCGATACAGTCCTGGTGACCAATCCCTGCTATCCGGTCCACAGAGATGGGGTAATACTGGCTGGAGGAGTCCCCTATGATATGCCTATTAACGAAGATAACAACTTTATCCCTAAGCTTGAGGATGTGCCGACAGATGTAGCTAATCGAGCAAAACTCATGTTTCTTAATTATCCAAACAATCCTACGGCAGCTGTCCTTGAGGATACAGCATTTTTTGAGAAGGTGATAGAATTTGCACGCGATCACAATATCATAGTATGTCATGATTTTGCCTACTCTGATATCACCTATGACGGCCACCGCTCTCCTTCCTTTTTGGAAGTTCCTGGAGCCAAGGATGTGGGGGTTGAATTCCATTCTCTCTCGAAGACCTATAATATGGCCGGATGGCGAGTTGGTTTTGTGGGGGGGGGGAGTGAGTTCTTAAAACCACTTGAAAAGTTGAAATCTTATCTAGACTATGGTGTTTTTACTGCGATTCAGCTTTCAGCCATAAAGGCATTGACGGGACCCCAGGACTGTGTAGCAGAGTCAGTCAAGGAGTATCGTAAACGCCAGATTAAACTGGTAGAAGGATTAAATAAGATCGGTTGGGAAGCGAAGCTGCCTAAGGCGACTATGTATCTCTGGATTAGACTTCCTGAAAATTTTAGGGATATGCCTTCTCTGGAGTTTGCAGAGCTGCTTATAGAAGAGACTGGTATTGCGGTCGCTCCAGGTATAGGTTTCGGAGCATATGGAGAAGGTTATGTCAGGGTTGCTGTTGTAACCAATTTTCAGAGATTTCATGATGCACTCCTGAGATTGAGGGAATTTATAAGGAAAGGACCCCCCTAATAATGATAAATATAGGAATAATTGGACTTGGTACCGTAGGCGGTGGAGTCTATGAGATAATCAATAAACGCCTGAGTGAGATAGAATTACGGGTCGGATCACCACTGAGGATAAAGAAGGTTTGCGATCTAAGAGAAGAATTCGCAGAAGAACTGAATATTCCCAAAGGTATATTTACAACCGATTATAATGAGGTGGTGGATGATAGTGATATAAGCCTTGTAGTAATGCTTACCGGAAATGCAGATTTGGATTTTACCATACTCAAAAAATGTTTTGAACAGGGGAAACATATCGTAACTGCTAACAAGGCGCTTATGGCGAAAAAATGGTCGGAAATATTTGAGCTTTGCCGGCGTTATAAAACCTTGATTTATTTTGAGGCAAGCGTAGGTAGTGGTATTCCAGTTATTCAAGGCATTAATGAGGGACTGGCAGCCAACAGAATAGATCAAATAAAGGGGATACTTAACGGGACGACCAATTATATTCTTTCAAAAATGGAGGAAGAGGGAACAAGTCTTGAGGATGCAACTGCCGATGCCGTAAAGGCTGGCTTTGCTGAAGTGGATTCTTCTGCAGACTTAAAAGGCTGGGATGCAGCTCATAAGCTCTGTATTCTGACCAATATGGTATTTCCCCATCCAGTTAAGCTTGAAGATATATACTGCGAAGGTATTGAAAACATCGAGCTTAGTGATATGGATTTCGCCTTGGAAATGTTTGGTTTTTCTCTCAAACTTTTGGCGGTCTTTAAGAGAAAAGGCGATGAGGCGGAGGTCCGCGTTCATCCAGCTTTTGTGCCTGAGGAAGATATGCTGGCCGGTGTTTTTGATGAGAATAATGGAATACTCGTTAGTGGAGACTCGGTAAAGGATGTTATGTTCTACGGCAAGGGCGCGGGTCGATTTCCAGCGGCATCTGCGGTTGTATCGGATATCATCTATCTTGCTCAGAAAATAAGTTATTCAATAGCCGGAAAAATTCCATACATTCATACTGACACCTCATCAAATACGCGGGTGATAGATATGGAAGAGCTTTCTTTTCAGTATTATCTGCGTTTTATGACTGAAGATAAGCCGGGCGTGCTCTCAAAAATTACTGGGATACTGGGCGCAGAGAACATTTCTATACTTTCCTGTTTTCAGAAAGGTAGGGCCGAAGGCGGAAATATTCCGATTATTACATTAACCCATATGGCTTCTGTACGAGCTGTCAGAAGAGCCTTGAAAAAAATTGATGCCTTAGACACAACAGGGTAGCCGAGTGTTTTTATAAGGATAGAGTCCGATGAGGAGATCTGCTGAAATAATGAGTAATTACAATAGAATAGGACTAATTGAACGCTTTAGAGACATACTCCCTGTATCTGATAAAACGCCTGTAATTTCGCTTATGGAGGGGTCTACACCCCTTATAAAAGCTGATAATATCAAAGAAAACTTGGGCGCTAATTTTAATATCTATCTGAAGTATGAAGGTATGAATCCGACAGGATCTTTTAAAGACCGGGGTATGACCATGGCTGTGTCAAAAGCAGCTGAAAAAGGTGCAAGTGCAGTCATATGTGCTTCAACCGGAAATACCTCTGCATCTGCCTCGGCTTATGCGGCTCGGGCGGGCTTAAAGAGTATTGTGTTAATTCCAGAAGGGGCCATAGCCCTGGGTAAACTCTCACAGGCACTTATTCATGGAGCAAAAGTAGTAGCCGTTCGGGGAAATTTTGATGATTGCCTTAATCTTGTAAGAGAAATATGCGACAAATATGAGGTTGAGCTGGTAAATTCACTCAACCCTTTTAGAATTGAAGGACAGAAAACTGCCTCTTATGAGATAGTTGAGGATCTAGGGAAAGCACCAGAATATCAGTTTATGCCAGTGGGGAATGCCGGAAATATTACCGCATACTGGCGGGGTTATCGCGAACTTTCTGAAAAAGGTTTTTCTCTACCTAAAATGATGGGTTTTCAAGCGGCCGGTTCTGCTCCCATAGTGGAGGGC
>JAAZFS010000005.1 GCA_012511615.1 Elusimicrobiota bacterium
CTGTAAACCTAGCTGGGGTGGACATAATATCTTGGCGCGAGGTAAGATAGCTTAAACTGACATACTGGTGAAAAATCTATCAAGAATATTATTCCTTTCGCTGTCTTTTTCAGTTGCAAGTATAAGTCTTCACGCCTATTCTTTTAATGCTGATTACTTTGAGGATGTAACAAAAGATGTATTCTGGCCTGATGAGCGTCCAGTCATGACAGAGGCATCTGCTGCCTGGGGGGACTTTACCAACAACGGCTACTGGGACCTGGCAATATGCGGACTGGATAAGGGAGTTCCCAGAACATATATCTATAAACATAACGGTAACCAGGTGAACCCTAAGCTGGAGCGTATCACTACGCATAATATTGTTGGGGTGGCTGGTGGCGATATAGCCTGGCTGGATTACAACAATGATGGAAGGCTTGACCTACTTATTGGAGGATATACTGGTAATATATCGGGTGAAAACCCAGTCATGCAACTTTATGAGAACAGGGGGGATGGGGTATTTGTAAAGGCAGTTGAGTTTCCTGGTACTTATTTTTGTTCCTTTGCAATTGCAGATTTCAACAATAACGGATATATGGATATCGCAGTAATTGGAGAGCGCATATCACCGAGTATATATTCAAACACTGGAGGTAGCTATATAAATACTGGGCATCTTGACCGAGTCGCCCCCGCCGGTTCAAGGGATGGCAGTATCATGTGGCTGGATATAACAAATAATGGTCTTTATGATTTGGTCCAGATAGGCTTGAAACCCCCAGACATTGGCATTATAAATGAGAGTTTTTCGAAAATTTATGAGCAGACTAATTCTGGTTTTATAGACCGCGGCGGCCTTTCTTTGGCCGGGATTTCTGGGGAAATCCATGCAGCCGATATTAATGCTGATGGTTTGATGGATTTCTCATACTTAGGAAACAAGGAATATGATTATGTTAAAGAGGAAGGAGCCGGTGCAGTTTTTTTAAATAGTGGAAGCGGTATATCTTTTTCTTCTTATACACTGCCGGTTGCTCTTTATGATTCTTCCCATGCCTGGGGCGACTTAAACGGTGACGGTTATATGGAGCTTGTGATGACTGGAAATAACCAGTTTGAACAACCGCAACTAAATATTATCCATTTTTCAACTTCTGACTATTCATCTTCCACAGTAAGCACTTTTACGGCCTACGGAGTAAGTAAAGGAAAAGTAAGGCTAACTGACTATGATATGGACGGGCGACTTGATATTTTTCTCATAGGCTCTGGCTCCATCCGACTTTTGAAAAATAAGAAAGCTTCCCCCAATCATTCTCCCCCTAGGGTGACTGACCTGCGTTCAAGGTATTACAATGACAAACTCTATCTTATGTGGAACGATCCGGTTTTTGATCCTGATGAGGAAACTCCAAATGACGGATTTTATTATAACTACCGGGTGGGAAGTTCTTCTGGAACAGAAGATATAGTGCCTGCCAGATATGGGAGCCCTCTACTGGGCAATTTTCTTACAAAAGTGACCTCTTCTACGGTCAGTGATTCTGATATAGAGGCAGGTAATGTGGATGTGTCGGATTACCGGCATGTCAGGGTTATGAATGTTTCTGGTTCAGGTTATTATTGGGCGGTCCAGACCATAGATGCTTCTCTTGGTCATTCCTGGGCCACTTCTTATGGTGAAGGTTGGTCTGAACAGCAGGTGTTTATGGATGAAACTCCCCCTACAGGTGTCCCTGGAAAGCCCTACACAGACTCTGCTTTCACGTACGATGAAAAACTGGTTTTTAAATTTAATCAGGCTACTGCTTCTGATCCAGAGACAGGAATTTATGGGGCCTATGTTGAATTAACTGAGATTGACCCAGATAGTATTGAAAAAATTATCTATGAAGGAGAAATATCCAATAAACTTCGGGAAACAGTTTGGAGAGATGGGGTAGGGTATTTTGAATATACTGGCAGAGTAAACCATGGCTATAAAATTAGGGTAAGAGCTCGGCACGGCTATGATATGAGTCTTCCTACCGAAACATATCGTCCTGATCTCTATGCTACAGAAGGTGACCCAGAGGGACTCTGGCATCCAGACTCACCTCACTACACTGACTGGTCTGAGATGAGCGATGGAGTGAAAATAATTCAACTTCTTACATTGGATAGAAACCTTATAAAAGAAGGGGATAATATGCGTATCAACCCTGCCTTGAGAGAGTCTGGCAGGGTGCATATAAGGGTTTTTGACCGTTTCGGGAATTTAAAGATAAATCTTCTGGAAGAAAGGGTGGAACAGGGCAAAGAACCTACGGTGTTTTGGAATGGTAGCGATTCTTCTAAGAAGCCCCTCCCTGGAGGCATGTATTTTCTTAATATACAGGTTCCAAGAGGAGAGGATACGCAAAAGGTAATCCTATTAAGATAAACTGCTTTAAAATACTTGTTCCGGTATGTTTGCTGATTTTTTCAGTTAATCCAGCTGAAGCATCTGGAATTCTATTAGAATATTCTGCTGGAGTAAGAGAACTTTCTATGGGAGATATTGGAGCTGCTTTTAGGGCAGAGCCTGGAGCTATAGGGGCAAACCCTGCGTCAGTAGCCGGTATACCTGCCCTTGCCGCATCTTTTATATATGACAATCTTTATCTAGACACATCAATATACTATGCGGGTGCCGCTTTTCCTTTTAAAAATTTGACTGTCGGGATGACCTATCTTTGGTATGATGGTGGTGACTTTAAAATCAACTATCCAGAAGATTTAAGCCTGCACAGAAGAACCATCAAGGCTATGAGCGAGCATCTTATATCTGCAGTTTTAGCAGGCCAACTTACAGAAAAATTAGCAGGCGGTATATCAGCAAGATATCTCTATTCGGGATTTTTAGAGGATTACAAGTTTGATACTTTTACTGCGGATTTGGGTTTGGTATTTAATAGCGGAGTTTGGTCTTTCGGGGTGGAGAGAATCCACACTAGACCTTGGTCTGAGGGCTTAGGGTTGGGAATTTCACTTAAAAACATTTTTGGGGAGACTGGATATTTTTCGGAGAAAGACTCTCTAGAAAAAATTCTTCGGGCAGGAATGGTTTACAGAATAAGATTTAATCGGGAGGCTGCGCTTACCACGGGTGTTGATTTTTTATACTCTGGTGCAGATGGCTTGCGCCCTTCCCTAGGTCTAGAGTATAATCATGCTAATATACTGATGCTGAGGACTGGTTATATTTTCACTGAAGGCGCAAATCGTATGAGTTTTGGTATAGGCTTAGGCCATTCAGGCTTGAGGGCTGATTATGGATTTCTTCCCTCTTCGGCTATGAACCACAGACATCTCTTAATGTTTTCTTTTTCCCTATGAGTAGAAAAAATAATATACTAGGAGAATTAAAGAAGCAGGATGGTTTTACCCTGACTGAGATACTCATAGTAGTTGCCTTACTCGGACTAATCACTGTGGGGGGCATAGCTTTTTTTCAAAACACATTTACCGTCTGGTTCCACACCCGAGACTTTTCAAAGGCTATTGGGGACACAAGGGTTGCAGTGGATGAGATTTCTTCTTATATGAGAGAGGCTGCTCCTAAAACAGTCAGTGTCCAACCGTCAGCTGTATATTTTGATATAGCAAGAAGTGTAGAAGAGTGGCCAGGAGATAGAAAAATAGGTTATTTTAAGGAAGGGGACATGCTCAAAAGATATATGAGAGGTAGTACCACTACACTTGTAAGTTCTGGAGTAAATTCTTTTGAAGTATCCTATATAGAGGCTGATCCTGAGATATCGATGTATTCACATGTAATAGCAACTATCAGTGTAAGGCAGGGAGATAAAATGGATGATTTGATTTTGAATAAAAAAATTATGCTTCGAGGAGAGCGTACCCATAATGAATAATAAAAGTTTCTTTATAACATTTGAGGGACCCGAAGGTGCGGGCAAGTCAACCCAGGCTGGAGTTGTTATGGAACATCTGAAAAGCCAGGGAATGGATGTAGTGAAAACCAGGGAACCTGGTGGGGTAAGCATATCGGAACAATTGCGCGAAATACTTCTTAATCCCAGTAGCACCATTTCGCCACGGACAGAGCTTTTGCTCTATGCGGCCGGGCGGGCTCAGCATACAAGTGAGCTTATCATGCCAGCTCTTAAAGCAGGGAAATCTGTACTATGTGAACGCTACACCCACGCCAGCCTTGCCTACCAGGGCTATGGCCGGCAACTGGATAAGGATTTGGTAAATATGCTAAATGAAGTAGCGACCATGGGTCTCAAGCCAGATTTAACAATAATGTTTAATATAAGTGCTGAGGAAGGTTTAGGTCGTGTCGCCTCATCTGATAGGACTTTTGACCGCTTGGAATCAGAAAATATTGAGTTTCATAGAAGGGTAAGAGAGGGCTATCTTGCTTTAGCAGCCAAGGATCCCAATGTTGAGCTAGTTGATGCCACTCTTCCTGAAAAAGAGCTCAGTAAAGAAATTATCAAGATACTTAAGAGACGGAATATCTGTTGAATTTTTCTAATATTATTGGCCACGATAATTTTAAGACCGCAGTTAAATCTATGCTGGCCACAGAACGCTTTCCCTATTCCATTCTATTTACAGGACCTGAAGGTATTGGAAAGAGACTATCCGCCTGTATTTTAGCTGCCGCCTTGAATTGTAGGTCTCCTAATGAAGATGGGGCTTGTGGGGAATGTGTATCTTGCCGCCAGCTTGCTAGCGGAAATCATCCTCAGGTATATTTTATCGGTTCTTTGAAAAATGAGGAGGAGCTGAAAATTGAATTACTGGAAGGAAAAGAGATAGTAATTCAAAATTTGATACCACCTAATGTATCTGGGGCTAGAACAACAGTGAAGCTAAGCATTGAGCAAATGAGGGAAGCCACCCGTCTTTCAACCCTGAAGGCTTTAGGCGATGGTAAAAAAATATTTATTTTTGATGATATAGCCGATGCCAGTATCCCTGCCTTAAACTCTCTTTTAAAAGTTCTCGAGGAGCCTTCCCCTCAAACTTATTTTTTCTTAATCACCAATAGAGAAGTCTCCCTTCTTCAGACAGTTCTCTCTCGCTGTAGAAGGATGGAGTTTCTTCCTTTAGATAGGGAATCCATGAAAAATTTTGCTGAATCCAGGCTTTCTGGTGAAGATATCTCAGAGGAAATGTTTGATGCCGCCTCTGGTTCTCCGGGCCGTCTTACAAGGTATATAAAAGCCAGTAAGGTTAGACTGCAGAAAATCCCACCAGAGAAGTTTTTTTCAGAAGTTAAATCCTGGTACAAGGGTAGTGATCCAGAAGAGAAAATTCTTATGCTTCTGGAAGTGGAGGCTGCCGCTTTTAGGGAAAATCCTAACCCAGAAGGATACAGGCGGGTTACTTTGATAGAAAAAGCACTTGCTGATTTGAAGATGAATGCCAGTACTGATCTTACCATCTCCAACCTCTTTCTCAAGCTCGGTGCTGTTGATTTATAGGGGATAAAATATTATCTTAAAGCCATGAGTCTTATCTCTGTAGAATTAAGAGTATTGAGGGAAAAGTTTAAAGTCCTACCCGGTCGTTCACAAGTTAAGCCCGGTGATAGGGTACTTATTGCCACTCAAAATGGTCTTGAAACAGGTGTAGTAGTTTCTCTTAATGAGTCAGAAGAGAATGAGAAATCGGATATAAGGCTTCTGAGAATTCTCAATGAAGACGACTACAGGGTTCTGAGAGAGAATAAGGTTCTTGCAAATAAAGTCTTTCCCGAAATATTAAGAGAAATACGACAGGAGAGGCTGAAAATGGATATTGTAAGCGTCTCCTATACCTATGACCGTCAGAAAATTTTTATTTACTACACGGCTCCCGACAGAGTGGATTTCCGCAATCTTATAAGGCAACTTGGCGGCTTGATGAAAATAAGGGTTCAGATGGTCCAGATTGGTGCCAGGGATGAAGCGGCAACCAAGGGGGGACTGGGAATTTGTGGCCGTGAGGTATGTTGCAAGGTTTTTCTAAAGGATATGGAGTCTGTTAATATTGATATGGCCCGCAAGCAAGGTCTTTCACTCAATCCTGAAAACATATCGGGTTCTTGCGGCCGTCTAATCTGCTGTCTCAGGTATGAAAACTCTCAGTATGAGAATATGGGTCCTGAAGATGGCTATCAAGATATTCCAATAGATAAGGAAAGAGGTAGAAAACCCAAGAGAGTTTTCTCAGGTAGATACCAAAAACCCTATTAAAGAATCCTCAGGTTTTTCGGTGAAAAAAAAGATTTAAAAACAAGAATAAGGAAGTGAATATGAGGTATATTACTACCCCCATTTATTATGTGAATGCAAATCCCCATATAGGGCATGCCTACACCCAGATAGCTGCCGATGTTTATTCAAGATATCATAGACTTATGGGTAGGCAGGTTTATTTTTTGACTGGAACCGATGAGCACGGAGAGAAGATTGCCCGTGCCGCTGCCGAGCAAGGTAAAACTCCAAAGGAATTTGTAGACATGGGCGCGGAAAATTTTAAGATGCTCTGGAAAACACATAATATAGAAAATGACCAATTTGTCCGCACGACGGATCCAGAGCACAAGGAATCAGTAAAAGAGATTGTCCGCCGGCTTATAAGTGGGGGCTATGTATATAAGGGAGTTTATGAGGGACTTTATTGTGTCTCCTGCGAGACTTATTTTACCGAGACTCAAGTTGAAGAGAAACTCTGTCCTGATTGTGGTAAAAATCTTGAAAAGCTTGGTCAGGAGAGTTATTTCTTTAAACTTTCTGCATTTAGTGAAAAACTTATAAAGCATATAGAAGAAAACCCCCAGTTTATAATGCCAAAATCCATAAGAAATGAGATTATTGGATTTCTTCAGCAGGAACTTATAGATCTCAGTATATCAAGGCAGGATGTAAGTTGGGGAGTTTCCTTTCCCGCTGATGATTCACATACGGTTTACGTTTGGTTTGATGCCCTTATAAATTATATATCGGCTATCGGATATCCCCATGATATGGCGAGATTCGGGGAGGTCTGGCCAGCCAAAATTCACCTTATAGGAAAAGATATTTTGAAATTCCATGCTGTAATCTGGCCTGCTATGCTGATGGCGCTTGATCTTAAGCTTCCAGAAACGGTTTATGCTCACGGCTGGTGGATGATAGAGGGTGGCAAAATGTCAAAGACAGCTGGAAATTCAGTTGACCCGCTGGAGCTTATAGAGGAATGGGGAATTGATCCTTTCCGGTATTTTTTGATGAGGCAGGTTTGTTTTGGGGAGGATGGGAACTATTCGCTGGAGCAGTTTATCTCTAGATATGAGTCCGATCTTGCAAATGACCTGGGAAACCTGCTTAGTCGTGTAGTTAGTATGCTTATAAAATATCAGCCAGAATATGATCTTTCGGATTCTCTTGAACTAGAATCAAAACTCAAGGAGCTTGCTACCGAATTAGATGCTCTTTATGACGATATGAAATTTAATCTAATCCTTGAGAAAATCTGGGAACTCGTTCGGGAAGCAAATGTTTATGTGGAAAGTTCTGCGCCCTGGCGCCTGGCCAAAGAAGATCCTGCCACCCTAAATTTAGTTATGACTAACCTCTATGAAACCCTATCGGCCTTGGCCTGGTTTATATATCCCTTCATGCCGGAAACCTCCCAGAGAATGAATAAAGACCTAGGACTCTCCAAAGACTATGAATCGGGCGAGTTTTCCTGGCCATCAGGGGGGGACTTTAGTGGGGTTTCAAAAGGAGCGGTCTTATTTCCCAAGAAACAATAAAAAATTCTTCCCGTAAAATCGGCATAGTCGCTGATGACTTAACTGGAAGCGGAGATACAGGCCTACAGTTTGCCGACCGTGGACTGAATGTATACATATCGGTGGGGTTAGAAAAAATTGATTTTCCACCGGCCAGCGCAGAAGTCTGGGTGATAAATACAGGCTCAAGATTGCTCTCATCTGACGACGCCGTCCGGAATGTGAAAAAGGCCGTCGCTCTCTTAAAAGAATGGAAGGCCGATTATTATTATAAAAAAATTGATTCTACTCTTAGAGGAAATCTTGGTGCAGAGCTAGAGGCTTTTATAGATGAACTTGACTTGGAAACTCTTCCCCTCTGTGCCGCCTTCCCAGAAATGGGCAGGAATACATTAGGGGGTGTACAATATGTCAACGGGGTTAGACTGGAAGAGACTTCTTATGCCTCAGATATAGCAAGTCCGGTTACTTCGTCTAAAATAGAGGATATTTTAAGTGAGCAGATGAGAAATACCACTCAGGTGAAGATACTTGATGCAAGTAGCCAAGATGACATAAAAAAACTTGCGCTCTCAGAGTCAGGATACGCTTTTGCTGGAGCTGCCGCCTTGGCGGGCAGTCTTGCCGATATATGGATTAAAGATTTCAGCAGGCTTTCTCCATTTACACCCCAGCCTGGACCGGTTATGATAGTTTCAGGTAGTCGTAATCCTGTATCTCTTGAACAAGCTCATTATTGGAAGTCCCTTGGTTTTCTCTACTTAGATTCAGCATCTGACAGGGAGTTTAATGAGGATAAAGATATTCTACTTACAACTCCCGAGGCCGAATCTGCCTCCGCCCTTAAAAAATTGGTCTCTTTAGCTGCTCGCCTATATTTATCGGGTAAGTGGCGAAATATTATATTAAATGGAGGTGAGACCGCATCGGGATTTATGAATGAAATAGCTATTAATAATTTGGAGTTAAAAAGATCTTTAATGCCGGGAATTGCTCTTACTCGATCTGGAGACTCATGTTTTGTTTTGAAGCCAGGCGGATATGGTTCTCTAGATACGATTACGAAATTAGCGGATATGATTAGGGGGTCTTAAGAAATTGAACTTTCATAGGGAATTTAGCCGTTATGGGAAGATGCTCTTTCAGCAGGGCTTGATATCAGCAAGTGCGGGAAATTTAAGTTGCCGCAAGAGAGATAAAATGTATATTACAGCTTCGGGCTCGTTTCTGGGTGAACTAGATTACGGCGAGGTAGTTGAAGTTAGCTTAAGTGGCGCTAGAGAGTATCTATCTTTTGCTCAGGAATTACGAAGACCTTCGGTTGAGGCTGAGGTCCATAAAAGTATTTATCTTAATACTCCCCGCCTTGCGATTGCTCACGGTCATGCCCCCTATGCGCTTGCACTGGCTGCAAGTATTGATAATATTGTTTTTACTGATGCAGAAGGTCAGCTTCATCTGCCCAGTCTCCCAGTTCTTGAATTAAAGGACCCTATTGGTTCATCGGAAGCCGCTGAGCGACTTCCCAAGTATTTCACAAGTCCTGGAGCCGTCGTGATTAGGAATCACGGAGTTTTTGCTGCGGCAGATACACTTAAGGCTGCGGTTTCTCTTTTATCTACTGCTGAATTTTCATCAAAAATAATCTGTTTAGCGAAAGATTTCAAAAGAGATTAGCCTGAAAGAAAAAATGAATTTTAAGGAGTTTTTATTATTATGGATATTTTGATGGATCTTAATCCTACTATACTCTTTGCGGTTTTGGCACTTTTTTTTGCTCTTATTAATTTTCTCCTATGGGTAGTTGTCTTAAAAAATACGCCAAGGGGCAAGCAGGATATGTCAACTGCAAACAAAGGTCCTATTAGCGTTGATCCGGAATTAGGGAAAAAAATTGATAAACTTTTTGAAGAAGTAATCAGGATTGAGGACCAACTTTGGGGAGTTCTTGATAAAGTTCGGGTGGTTTCTGGCAATAAAAAAAGATTGGATAAGATAGAGCAACTTCTAGAAGATATAAAAAAGGATCATTCGATAAAGAACCTTCCGTCTAATCGCGAGAATGAAACATAAGTAGTGCAAATCTTGTCAAATAATTCTAATAGGTTCACTTTCTTAAGAAGGAAAAAAGATAATAAATGAAAGATTTTAAAAATATCATAGGCTTTCTTGGCCTAATAATAATTTTTATTATTTCGGGTTGCGCTAAGACGCCACTTGATACTATTCATATTCCAAAATTAGAGGATGATGCCTTAGTCGAAAACCTTCCGCGCTCCGAAAAGCTTTTTGGAATTTTTCTCTTAGACTTTAACGAAGAAAAAAACTCAGATGAGGATTTATATCGAAATATTCTTTCCGGTTGGCGGGATTTGATTGATGGGGTTTCAGAGAGCGGCATGCCTCTTGTTTTGGCTACCAGTAACTCATTTATTGGAAAGTTTTCATTGTTAGAAAAAGATACTATTTCATTTGGCGATATTATTGAAGAAAATCCAACCAATCTTCCAGATGAAGACCTTGAATACCTCGATGAAAAATATTCTCTAAATGAATCTAGCCGCACTGTTGTATATGGTCAGATTCAGGAAGTTTTATCTTGGTTGGGTGAATCCCTGAAAGAAGAAGAAATTGTAATTGACATCCTTGTTAGAGAAGAACCTGGTATTTCTGAGAAAGAAAGACTTATTTCATTTTTGAAAGATGAGATAATAGGTTTTAAGAAATATTTAAAGTTTGCTCTGGGCCAGGCGAACATAAGACGTGCGGCAGTTTCACTTTCTGATGCCTATCTTCAGCTTATTTCGCCAGAAAGGGTTCGGACACAAGTATTGGAGGGCCTTCTAAGCTATAAAAACTTCATTGGAGAGTTTCCCGAAGGATTTATACCGCGAGGGGGTTATCTTGACTCATCCAGTATCCCTCTAATTGAAAGTACCAGCCTCAGTTGGGTTGTCGCTTTAAGCAGTACAACTCTTGAAGAGAAAACCAATCCTCTTCTCATGCCTTATTCTAATCCTGATTCTTTGGATGCTGCCCAGGTATTGATAACTTCTGACCCTAGATATTTTACCGGTGGACTTCCGAAAGCGGAATTCGTCAATCTAGAGAAATATATTGAATCACAGTCATATATTTCAACCTCAACTGTTCAGATAAGCGATTCAAGTTTTGAACCAAAAGATATGCCAATCAAGCCCACTTTTGAGAGTATTAAAAGATATCTTAGCGAAGCTAATGCCGCCATACAGGAGTATAGAAATTCAGGAAGGGCCAGTGTCCGTGTTCTTAATACTGCCCTTAGACATTTGGCCTCAGCGGAGTCTGGTCGTTTTGCAGATGAACCAGAATATGAGCAAAAATTTAGATTTGAATTAATTTCGCTATATAGAGCCATAGGAGATCAGCCTCCTCTTTACCTTTTTCTACACCTATCCGGTCATGCTGGGCAGATAATACCCGAAAAGCAGATTACAGGTATCCTGGATGTAGAAACCGATGGCATCATTAGTTTCAGAGAGTGGGATAAGGGGGCCTATCA
This sequence comes from Elusimicrobiota bacterium, assembly GCA_012511615.1. Classification (GTDB taxonomy): domain Bacteria; phylum CG03; class SLGR01; order SLGR01; family SLGR01; genus JAAZFS01. The sequence goes on from JAAZFS010000005.1 coordinate 11,280, forward strand.
TACATTAAACAGTAGTTTTTCAGTAAACTGGGGTTATGACGGTAGCAACTTTTATGCAGGCCTGATTTCTACTAAACCTGTTTCAAATGTGAGACTTCTTTTGGGGCATATGGATTCGGCCGCAGCCGCTCTTTATCGGAGGGGAACTAATGAAAATCCAGTTGGTTTTCCGGTTTTCATAGAGGCCTACTGGAATTTGCGTTCCCCAAATCTTCTGGGCGTCTATCGTACTACAGGAGGTGAAAACTGGGAGAGGATAACTCATCTAACTACTGCCGGATATTCCGAAGGTGTTTTAGAGATGGCACTCCCTCTTAGATACCTTAACCTTAGTCCAGAAAGAAACATATTCATGAAATTTATAATAGATGATGAGGTTTTTCCCGAGACTGGAATTTTCGAGGTTCCATCTCCAGAAGTAGTCCGGACGAGCGGAATAATCGCGCAAATTGACCCTGCTGGCGATAATAACGGCCCCGGTAATTACAATATACCTGAGGAGTACTCTGATAGTAAGGGAAATTTTGATTTTAGAGGGATTGATGTATATGAGCGTGGAGGCGATAAGGTTATTTCTCTTGAATTTTCCTCTCTCCAGAATCCCTTGGAAGCTCCTTTTGGTTTCAGTCCACAGATAATAGATGTCTATATAGATGTGAATGGGCGTATAGGTCTTGGAAGTACTGCACTTCTGGAAGGAAGGAGAGCCTATACAGTACCAGAAGACGCTTGGGAATACGCCGTCAGTATTAGCGGTTGGGAGAAAGGTATATACAATGCAGCCGGTCAGCTTCTTGGCGAACCCGATATCAGCGTCAATTCTTTTTCAAGAACCATAAATATATTTATAAGTGATTCGATTATACCAGCCCCGGTAGAAAACTGGGGGGTAATCCCCATACTGATTCCGGGAGACGAAAAAGGAAAACTTACAAATATAATGCCAATTGACTCCGGAGAAGAGTATTATACTGGAAGAAGTGCTGCATCAGATCCTAATATTTTTGATTTGATTCTGCCGACAGGACACTCTCAGACGAGAATCCTGAGAGCCGGCCGGCGGGGAGGCTCGGTGGAAATCCCAGCACTTCGCGTGAGATAAATTTGACATTAGTATTGGTTTCGAACATTAATATGGTAGATTTAAATCAATTAAATTGGAGGAAAAAATGAAAAAAATAATGATGATTTTTTTAATGGGTGGGGTTTTAATCAGCCCACCTGCTCTCCGTGCAGCGGATTATTTCAGCATGCTTCAGAGTACGGTACCTTCAGTCAGAAGAGATGCGGTTAACAAAATTGGATCTGAAAGAAATCCAGAATGGATTGATCGGCTTGGTGGAATTCTCAGAGGTGATGGGAATTTTACCGTTAGGGCCGCAGCTGCCGAAGCGCTCGGAAATATCCGAAGCCGCGCTGCTGCACCTCACCTGATAGCGGGCTTAAAAGATAAAGAAAGAAACGTTAAGGCTTCTGTGCTTGTTTCTATGGGATACATAAGGTCGAGTGAGACTGTGGATCCCCTGATAAAATTTGCCAAGGCAGAAAAGGATGAAGGTTTGAAAGTGTCCGCCCTAAATGTTCTTGGGGTAATAGGGGACCCGGCCGCTCTTGGTATCTTGCATGATTCTCTTTCTTCCTCTTCTACTCCTAGAGTTAGGCAGATTGCAGCTCAGTCCTTGGGAAGATTAAGAAATGAAGAATCCGTCAAGGCACTTGTAGGAGTAATTGGTGATAAGGATAAAAACTTGAGGCTTCAAGCCGCCCGTGCTCTTGGGGAAATTGGAAGTTCTGAAGCTCTCAAACCGCTTAGTAGGCAGTTAGGCCGGGAGTCTGACACTGAGGTGCTTGTGGCCTTGGCTCATGCCCTAGGACAGCTTGGCAATCAGGACGGTCTTGATATAGTTCTAAATGCGACCCGGTCTGATAATAATAGTCTTAAACGAAGTGCTCTTCGCGCCTTGGGAGCAATCGGGGCTCAGACCCCAGCAGTAGAAAGCGCAATACTTGAAGCTATGCGGAATGAAAATCCTGCTGTGCAGAGAGATGCTGAAATTGCCGCTTCTTTTCTAAACATAGATTTGCCGTTTTCAGCTGAATAATCTGGGCGACTCTTAGTTTAAATTTTGTAGTTTATGCTATCCATTTAAGTTAAATTAATTCTTATGGATAGTTCTAGCAGGACGTAAAGAAAAAAGTTAAAGGAGTGATTTATTATGGATAGGAAAACCCTACTTGCAGTTATCCTGATAATTGGAGGTGGGATGCTTCTTTCTCATTATAGTTATGTCTTTGAGAAAGAACCGGTTTGCGCACCTCCGGTTATTTTGCAGGAGCCGGCCTATATCCCTTCGGCTGATATTTCTGCGCCTTCTCCTGGGAATAATAATTCATTTGCTGATGTTGTGCAGATTATTGAACCTGCACTTGTAAATATTTCAGCGGTTCACATAGTGGAGGTTAAATCTCCCTTTTATCAGTTTTATTTTGGTGATCCTTTTGAAGATTTCTTTGATTTTTTCGGTCAGCGGCCCCGGCGCCAGGAGCCCAAGCCTGAAGTAGAGCAGAGAAGACAAGAGGGCACAGGGTCAGGCTTTATCGTAGGTGCCGAGGGTTATGTTTTAACCAACCATCATGTAATAAGAGGAGCCGATGAGCTAAAAGTTACCACCCACGACGGTAAAGTTTATGAGGCCGAACTGGTAGGGGAAGACCCTATGACAGATTTGGCAGTAATAAAAATCAAATCCAAAAGGCGTTTTAATGCCTTGAAACTGGGGAAATCCGATAGCATGCGTATTGGCGACTGGGTGATAGCAGCTGGTAGCCCCTTTGGTCTTAATCAGACTTTTACTGTTGGAATAATCAGTGCCTTGAGGCAGGATGTCCAAGTAGAAAATGTAAATTATAGAAACATGATTCAGACCGACGCCGCAATAAACCGCGGAAACTCCGGAGGTCCACTTGTGAATCTTAAGGGCGAGGTAATTGGAATTAATTCTGCCATATTTGCACCGACGGGAGTTTTTGCAGGGATAGGTTTTGCCATTCCGATTGATGAGGCCATGCTGATTCTTGATGAATTGATAGAAAAGGGCCGTGTAGTCCGTGGTTGGTTGGGGGTTGAGATAGCTGATGTTGATGATGCTATCAAAAAACAGTTCTCACTGGATACTGATAAGGGAGTTCTCATAAATCGTGTTGTAGAGGATGCTGCCGCTGATAAGGCTGGGTTAAAGCGGGGGGATATAATAATCAGCTTTAACGGAGAAGTAGTAGAGGGAACTAGGGACCTTCAAAAGAAAGTATCTTCCACAAAACCCAAAACAAAAGTTTCTCTTGAGATAGTCAGGTCCGGTGAAAAAGAAGTCCTTGAAGTGACGCTTGGCGAACTCACCGAAGAAACACCTCTTTTATCCAGCACTGAGTCTTCAGTGAAAGATTCTGATCCAGATGCTCCCGCTACATCGAAGTGGCTAGGGATAAGTGTTTCAGAAATAACAGGCCTTGTAAAGGAAAGGTATTCTATATCTTCAAATGAGGGTGTGGTAGTTACCGATATTAATCCAAAAGAAGAGGGCTACAGCATAGGCTTGAGGGTAGGGGATTTAATTTTGGAGTTTAACCGTAAGTCTATCGCAAGTGTGGACGACTTTGAAAAAGCTGTAAGTTCAGCTTCACTTAAAGAGGGAGTAGTCCTGGATATAGTAAGAAGCGGTCGCCCCCTCTACATATCCTATCATAAGGCCCACTGACGAGATAAATAGCCGGCTGTGCTGGTATGATTTAGTACCCGTTTGAGTTTTATAGGAAATTTTCAAAAATCCCATCGGATTGGCTAAAGCATTTTACAGGCTTGAAAGTTATAGAAAGTTTCTATGGGAAAAATTTCTGCGGAAAAACTTCAGCAGAAAAATTTGTAAATTTAAATAAATTGGAACTTTCGCTATAGCTATAGAGTAGCCAAGGTTAAGTACTGTAGTAAATATAAAAAACATGACAAAATTATGTAGACATTATAAAGAGTGTGGGGGTTGTTCTTTTCAAGAGATTCCCTATGAAGAGCAGGCCAAGCAAAAACTGATAAAACTTCGGGAGGCTTGCGGACTTGAAGATGCCCAACTTATTACTTCGGAAAATATCTTTGGATTTAGAAATAAGATGGAGTACTCCTTTGAGGGAGAAAATCTTGGCCTTCATCCTCGCGGAAAATTTGCGGAAGTAGTAGATTTAAAAGAATGCCCCGTGTTTTCAGAATGGGTGGGCCCTTTTTTAGAGAAAGTTAGAGAGTTTGCTCGCACTCATAATATTCCCTATTATCAGCGCCGCGGGAAAAAAGGCATGCTTAAATACCTTATTCTCCGCGAAAGCAAGTTTACTGGCCAAAAGATGGTAATTCTTGTGGTAAACAGTGAGGATTTTTCCTATGCAGAGGAGTTTTCTACAATGGTAAATGAGTCTCTGGAAGGATTAGCTTCGGTAGTTCTTGCTTTTCAGCCGTCCAGTGGAGATTCTGCCCTAACTGAAAACTATCAAGTTTTAAGCGGACGGGAGTACATTGCTATGGAGTTAGGCCATCTTTCTCTTGAAATATCTCCCTATGCTTTTTTTCAGCCCAACTCCTATCAGATAGAAAACCTATATTCGCTGATATCAGAAAATATAGAGGATGAGTGCTCTATTTTAGATCTTTACTCCGGTATAGGTTCAATCGTTTTTTTTCTTGACCGTCCAGGGCGGACCATAGCGGGTGTAGAGTCCTATCCTGCCTGCCTCAGGGATGCGGAGCATAACCGCCAGCTTATTTCTCCTAAGGGGGATATCCGCTTTATTAACGAAGGAGTCAGGAGCTACTCGGCAAAAATTGAGGGTGACTATGATTACATTATCGTAGATCCTCCTAGGGGGGGGATGAGTTATCGGATTTGGCTTAGGCTCAATGAATTTACTCTTCGGTCAAAAAAGATTAAAAAGGTTTTCTACGTCTCTTGCAGTTTACGGAATTTTGAGGATGATTTGAAACTTTTAAAAGAAAAAACTTCTTGGAAGCTAAAAAAGGTTACTGGAGTGGACCAGTTTGTTCACACCCCACATCTAGAGATGGTGGCGGAATTTGAAATATGACTGACCACCTGAATCCACAACAGAAAAAAGCAGTAGAAATTACTGAGGGTCCGCTCTTGATTTTTGCGGGAGCCGGTAGCGGAAAGACCACAGTTATAATTCATCGTATAGTCCGCCTTTTAAATCAGGGAGTATCTCCTTTTAATATACTTGCAGTCACCTTTACCAACAAAGCCGCTCAGGAAATGAGAAATAGAGTAAAACAACTTGCCGGACCCGAGGGAGAGAGTGTCTGGATATCCACTTTCCATGCTTTTGCTTCCAGAGTCCTTCGCTATGATTACGAAAAGTCCTTTACAATTTATGATGAGAAAGATCAGCTTGTAGCAATCAAGCAAGCCCTGAAAAAAATGGGTCATGACCCAAAGAAAGTAAAACCAGCCATGGTCAGAGAACTCATACAGAATGCAAAAAACAGTCTTATAGATCCAGAAAGTTTTTGCCTTAATGCCGCCGCCCACTCTGACAAGCTCCGCATGTCGATGGGAGAAGTTTATCAGGAATACCAGCGGATATTAGAGAATAACGGAGGTCTGGATTTTGGGGACCTTATTGTTGAAACAGTCAATCTTTTTAAAAACCGGCCTGAAGTGTTAGAGAAATACCGCGAACGTTTTGAATATATAATGGTAGATGAGTATCAGGCTACAAACTATGCTCAATATGTCCTGATAAAACTTCTTGCCCCACCACATAACAATATATGCGTAGTAGGGGATGATGATCAGAGTATTTACAGCTGGCGGGGAGCCAATGTCAGAAATATTCTTGACTTTGAAAAAACTTTTAAATGCAAAAACACCTTGAAATTAGAGCAGAATTATCGGTCTACCCAATCTATTCTTACTGCTGCCCATAATGTTATTCAAAACAATCTTTCCAGAAAATCAAAGAAACTTTGGACTGACAACCCCTCTGGAGAAAAAGTAAAGTGGAATGAATTTATGACCTCACGAGAGGAAGCCCGTGGAGTAGTAAAGGAAATTCAAAGACTCATAGGCATGGGCTACCGACCAGGAGATATTGCCATATTCTATAGGGTTAACGCCCAATCCCGTCCCTTTGAGGATCTTTTAAGATACTCTGGTTATAATTATAAAATTGTTGGTGGATTAAGGTTTTACGAGAGAAAAGAAATCAAGGATATTTTGGCCTATATGAGGGTACTTATGAATCCTGGAGATGATATAAGTTTTGAGCGAATTATTAATACCCCTGCCAGAGGTATCGGTGCCAAGAGTCTCTTGACAATAAAAGAGGCTGCAGCAACAGAAAAAAAATCTCTTTTTGATATGGTCATCTCTGGAAGTGATCATTTTTCTAATGCTATTGAGAAAAAAATCCAACCTCTTAGGGAACTCCTGCTCCGCTTAAATGAAACCTATGAGACTGATGATGCAGCAGCCCTAGCAAAGGATGTGATAGAACTATCCGGTTATCACAGAATGCTGGAGCTAGATGAGGATTTAACGGCTCGTAGTCGTCTGGAAAATATAGAAGAACTTGTATCCGCATTCAGTGAAGAAGAAAACAAGTTAAGTTCCATAGATGATATTTTAAGTGAAATTTCCCTTCTTACCGAGCTGGATAATATGGAAGAAAACCAGGAATATATAACTCTTATGACGGTTCACCTTGCCAAGGGTCTGGAATTTCCCGTGGTATTTCTCACCGGACTGGAAGAGGAACTCTTTCCCTACTATGATGCACTTTCCGACCCAGCCCAAATGGAGGAAGAAAGAAGGCTTTGTTATGTGGGCATGACTCGGGCGGAAAAACTTCTTTATCTTACCAACGCCTCGCAGAGGATGATGTATGGCCAGAGCAAATGGCATCTTCCCTCAAGGTTTATAAGAGAGAGCCTGGGTAATAAAGGTCAAGATACTGTAGCCGGAGATTTAGAGTATGTCTACGATTAGAAGACCCCTTTTTTTTGAGTTTTCAGCTGGAGGAATAGTTTTAGACTCTGAAAAAATACTTCTAATAAAAACCCATAATCTTGCTGGAAAAGAAGTCTATACTTTTCCCAAGGGAAAAATAGAAAAAAAGAAACTTCTGCCCAGACAGCCCAACGAGAAATTTATGAAGAGACAGGTATTAAAGCTTTACCAGAGAAAAAACTGGGGGATACCAGATATCTTTATATGAGAGATTCTCTAATGGTCATAAAGAAGGTTGTCTGGTATTCTATGCGTCTTGAATCAAATTTAGGCTCACCTGAGAAAGGTATGATTCCTGAATGGCATGAAATTTCCCAGGCAGCTACTTTGCTAAGCTACAGCAGCGAGAAGCTCCTTCTTAAAAAATATTTTAGCTGATGCTCAATCTCTGGAAAGGGAGCGACAAATTAGAAAAACTAAAATCCCTCCTCCTACGTCAATCAAATCTTTCAGTATCTGGCCTCACGCCAAATGCCTTCATATCAATCGCATCTTCTTTAATTGCTGAAAAAAATCTTCGGACTCTTTTAATAATACCCAGGGATAAGACTCCTGAAGAAATTGGCGAAGTTTTCAGTTCTTTCTCTAAAAAACCCGCCTTTAGTTTTCCGGCGGATTTTCCCTCCCGTCAGATAGATACCCTAAGAGCCCTTAGCGAAGGCCGCACCGATACAGTTGTAACAAGTCTTGAGGCCCTAAAAAGTCCTCTTCCCACACCAGACAGATTTAATAAATGGCATATGAAAGTTAGACCCGGACAGTCTGCCTATGGAAAAATTATCAAGGAGCTTGAGAGGGGACTTTATTTTAGAAGTGATACTGTTTTTGAAACAGGTGAATTTGCCCGAAGGGGCCGGGTGATTGACTACTGGCCCCCTGGAGAAGATAATCCCATAAGAATTTTGTTTGAAGATGATAAGATTTTAAGTATCTCCACTTTTGACAGCTCGACCCAGCGCTCATTGAAGAAACTCGACTTTGCAGCTCTTTATCCTGCTGGCTTCGAAGAAGACGACCCTTCCAGTTTACCCCATTACTCGGGGGAGGATATTTTTATTGTTCTTTTGGATGAAAGCGTTGACTGCTCGTCAACAGAGCTTCCACCTCATTCACACTGTCTTAATTTTTCAGGTTTAGAGGGGAGTGATCTGGTTTTTTCAAGTCATACCTTAGAGTATTCATCTTCTTATTCTGACGCAAAAAAATCAATGGAGGCCTTATCTCGTAGAGGCTATAAATTTATTATTTCGGCAGCTTCTGAAATTGAGAGAGACAAACTTCTTGAACTGATACATGATGATTTAGGGATTGAGGCGGAAGGTTTTATATCCCCGATTAAAGAAGGTTTTGTAAGCGAGGATTTAAAAATTGCTTTCTATACTCCGGGTGATATTCTTCCCTATAGAAGGACCCAGATTAGGCCCAAAGCTCCAAAGGCCTATTCGGTTGAGAGCTTTAGCGATATTTCTCCGGGTGATTATCTTATTCACTGGAAATTTGGTCTAGGCGAGTATCTGGGGATAGAGAAAAAGCAGCACAATGACTTTGAGTCTGATTTCATAAAAATAGGATACCGGAATAATGCAGTCATCTATGTAGCAGTTGAAAATTCTGGACTAATCCAAAAGTATGCAGGAAAAAGTTTTAATGTCACTCTTGATTCTTTATCGGGCCGCGCATGGAACAAGAGAAAAGAAAAGGTAAGGGAATCTGTTCGAGAGCTGGCAAAAAAACTAGTAAATCTTTATGGAGCAAGAAAAGAAAAGGGAATAAGTTTTCCACTTAATCCCACCCTTGAAGCAGATTTTGCATCAAATTTTCCCTATCCCCTTACTCCACATCAGAGTCTTGCAATAGAAGAGGTCCTATCGGATATGGAGTCCTCAGAAGCCATGGATCGTCTGATATGCGGAGATGTGGGATTCGGCAAGACAGAAGTTTTAATGAGGGCTGCCTTTCGGGCTGTTATAAATGGCTATCAGGTGGCCCTGCTTGCACCTACTACAGTTTTAGCCAGACAACATTTCAATGTTTTCCGTGACCGTTTTTCTGAGTTTCCTGTAATAATTGATATGCTCTCCAGACTTGTTTCCCCCAAGGACAGGAAAAATGTCCTTAAAAACATTTCAGAAGGGCTTACCGATATTGTAGTTGGGACTCACGGGCTTCTTTCGGAGAATGTTAATTTCCCCCGTATTGGTCTTATTATCATTGATGAAGAACAGCGGTTTGGCGTGGAGCACAAGGAAGCCCTCAGATTCAAATATCCAGAGGCCGATCTCCTAACGGCGACCGCCACGCCTATTCCCAGGACCCTTGCCATGGCCATGGGCAAGGTTAAGGGTTTTTCGCTTATAAACACTCCGCCTGCTGGGCGTCAGGGTGTTAAAACCATGGTTCTCCCATATAACAAACAGAAAATCAGAGAAGCTATCATCTATGAAATCAATCGTGGTGGTCAGATATATTTTGTTCATTCCCGGGTAGGAACCATAAAAGAAACCATGAGGCGACTCAAGGAGCTTGTTCCAGAAGCAAGTTTTGATTACATACACGGCAGAATGAAGGCTGAGAGAATAGAGAAAGTTATGGAAGATTTTATTAACAGAAAATTTAACTGCCTAGTATCCACAACAATAATAGAAAATGGCTTAGACCTTCCTTCAGTAAATACCATAATAATTGAAGAGGCCAATCGGCTGGGTCTTGCAGATATTTATCAATTAAGAGGGAGGGTGGGCC
>JAAZFS010000006.1 GCA_012511615.1 Elusimicrobiota bacterium
GAATCTGATTGCTCGGGGTAGAGAAGGAAATTTACCCTGTCAAGATTGTTTTTTAAGGATTTAATTTTTGAAATAAATTCTTTGGGATTGGCATTAAAGGGGTGAAATGTTGCGCTTATGAGGATATTGTCAGGCCAGGGAAATTCAAAGAGTTTTTCGGGGTCCCAGGAGAGGTTTGTGCAAATATTTAGCCTGTGGATTTTGGAAAGTTCTTTAATAAGTTGAAAAAAGTCGGGATATACGGAGGGCTCGCCGCCCGAGATGAAAATTTCGCATTCAGAATATTTTTCATATATTTTATTCCAGGCCTTTACCCAATCAGATAGAGGTCGGGTGGGGGAGGAGTCTTCTTTGTCTGCATATACCTGGCAGTAGTGGCATTTATAATTGCAGTTGTATGTTAGGTCCCAGCCAAAACTTTTCATTTTGCCTGCTTTTGAAGCGTCATAATGGTTTGAGGCTTGTTCATAATTACTATCATTATTAATATTTTAGGGCTTTCAGGCAAGGAATCTGGCTTTGAATTTAAGTAGAGTTGCATTATAATATAGTATAAGCCATGAAAGAAAAAAATATAAATGACTTAAAGAAAGACTTGCAATTAACCCCTTTAGATTCGGGAGTCTGGGCTGAACTGGCAGTGAAGCTTGAGGAAGTTGGTCAGATAGAAGATGCTTTGGGTGCCTGGAGAAAAGCTGGAGAAAATGGGTTTAATCAAGAGGATGCGCTGGCTGAAGAGTTGAGACTGCTAATGGATTTGGGTAGATATTCCGAGGCGCTTAAGGTAGCCGATAAGGCTGAGTCTTCTGGTTATGCTGATGAAAAACTTCTTATCTTTCGCTCAAGAATAGCTGCTGGTCAAGAAAACTTAGTCAAATCCAAAAAACTCTTACAAAAAGCAGTGAAAATACCCCATCTAAAGAATGAGGCCACTTTTGAATTGGGTCTCCTGAAGGAGCGCATGGGAGAAACTCAGGCTGCTTCTAAATTTTTCTCTTTAGCTCTCAAGTCTGGATACAGGCCCGCAGAGTCTGCCCGCCAGCTTGCTGTAATCTATCGAAGTCGCGGTAAAGTGGATGAGGCTAACAAGGTTCTGGCTCCCTATGCACTTGAGCCTGGGGCTAGTCCGGAAATAATGTCTGAGTATGCCAGAATCTGTGCTGAACATAAAAAATATAAAGATGCGGCAAAATTTTTTAAGAGGGCTGCCGAAAATACAGAAGATCAGCTTTCTGGAAGAAACTATTTTGACTGGGCCCTTATAGAGGAAATAGAGGGTGACGACAAAGCGTCGCTTAAGGCTTTTAGGAGTGCTCTAAGAAAGGGGTACAGGACCCCAGAATCTATCCGGCGCCTTGCTAGGTCATATAGAAAAAATAATGATCCAGAAAAAGCTCTAAAACTTCTTGTTCCTGAAATTTCTGATGATGTCGACCTTGAAATGAGGGCAGAGTATGCCAGGGCCTTGGCTGCAAAAGGCGATACTCTTGGGGCTTCGGAGCAATTCAAAAAAGTGTTGGCTTCCACTGGGGAGAAAGAGAGCATTGAATACTCCTTTGAGGCCGGAACGATATTGAAAGACGCAGGGGACTATTTAAATGCCATAAGTTTTTTTGAGGAGACTCTAAATAAAGACCCTCTTCGCCAAGGAGTTAGGGAGCATTTGGGGAGGGTCTACATAGAAACAGGGAACTATAGAGATGCTGAGCGGATTTTTCGGACCTTGGTTGAGAGTAAAGAGAGGGATTCTTCAGCCTATCTTGCTCTTGCAGCTGTCTTGAGAACAAATAGGAAAACCCAGGAGGCGATTGGATTTTTAAAAGAGGGGATTTCGCTATTTCAAAAAGAACATGCTCTCTACCTAGAACTAGGTAAGTTTTTAGAAGAGGAAAAACTCTATATTGCCGCTGCAGAAGTTTTTGAAAAATTACAGAAACTTCTCAAAGAAGCGGGACTCTCGCTTCTTCCTGCTCAGAAACATCTTGCAAGGATTTATGCTGAGGAGAGTCGCTGGGATAAGGTGGAGGAGCTTCTGAAGAAGATGGTAGCAAGTGACCTTAAGGGAGAAGATTATGCCTATCTTTCCCGGATATATTCGCTCATGCAGAAAGATTATGAGGCTGATGCTGCTGCCGAGAGGGCGGTGGAGTTGGGCGGCGGAGAGATTTATACCTTTATGCGAGCAGCAGAGAGCAGGCTGCGAAAGGGAGATGAAGAGTCCTCGCTCAGGTTTTTAGAAGAGGCCGCCAAAAAAGGTTCTTCGGATATCCATCATAAAAATAAGATTTTAGTGCAAAAAGAAGTCCTTGAGGGGAGTCTTAATTTGGAAGCCATGCCTCAGAGTCTGTCGGTTCACCTGACCAATCGTTGTAATTTAAGATGTGTGATGTGTCATCATCATAAGGTGAAAAACTGGGATTTGCCGGAAAGGGTAGCTGATGATATAATAGAGATGCTTCCCTACCTTGAGAGTCTTTCATGGCTTGGAGGAGAGGTTTTTCTCTATAAAGATTTTGAGAAATTATTCACGGAGGGCCAGAAACATCTGGGTATACATCAGGAGCTAGTGACAAATGGCCTACTTATAGATAAATCCTGGGCTGCCCGACTGGCAGAATCTAATCTTGAACTTGAATTTTCTATTGACAGCATAGCCCCAGAAAATTATGCCAAAATCCGGCGTGGTGGTGATCTCTTAAAAGTAAAGAAAAATATAGAAATGATTAATAAGGCTCGGCACAAACTTAAGGAGCAATCACGCCTTAAGACTAGTATGCACTTTGTAGTAATGAAGACTAATTACAAGGAAATCCCCAAACTGGCAGATTTTGCTTCTTCTATGGGAATGAGTGTCCTAAAGCTCTATTTAATTTCAGGAGACTATGAGGGCTATAATATCTTACCCGAGGATAGGGAAATATTGGCCTTTATTCGAGATGCCTTAGTAGAGCTCAGAGAAAAGGCCTGGAAAAAAAATCTTAGTTTTCACAATATGATGAATATTATGCTGCCCGAGGGGGATCCTGGTTTAGTAGATGAAACAGAAGTTGGAGATTTAGAGAGCTAAAGAAATCTGGTCTTCAAAAATGCCTGGCACCCTGGAAAAGTATGATCATAGATATCGGCGGTGATGTATATCCC
>JAAZFS010000065.1 GCA_012511615.1 Elusimicrobiota bacterium
CGGAAAAAACAATGAGAAAACCATTTATTGCAGGAAATTGGAAAATGAATATGACGAATAAAGAGGCCTATGAACTGGTCACTTCCCTTAAGGAAAAAGTGGCTGGTAATAGGGGAGTAGATGTGCTTGTGGCACCTCCTTTTACGGCCTTAGCTATTATCAGTGAACTTCTTAGAGGAAGCGAAATACTTCTAGCAGGACAGAACCTGCATCATGAAGACTCCGGTGCTTTTACCGGTGAAATTTCAGGCGCCATGTTGAAGGGAAGTGGTTGTAGCCATGTGCTAATAGGTCATTCGGAAAGACGACAGTATTTTGGATGCACAGATGAACTCGTCAATAAAAAGATTAGGGTTGCTGTTAAAAATGGCCTGTCGCCTATAGTCTGTATAGGGGAGACCCTTGTAGAAAGAGAGGAAAGCCGTACTTTAGATGTTCTAAGAAAGCAACTCGCAGATGGTCTGAGAAACTTGAGCTTGGAAGAAAGAGAGGTGCTAACAGTGGCATATGAGCCTGTTTGGGCAATAGGCACTGGAAGAACAGCATCCCCAGATCAGGCTCAGGAAGCCCATAAATTTATCAGAGGAGAACTCAGCGCCATGTATGGAGAAGAGTTTGCCCAAAAGACACGGATCCAATACGGCGGTAGTGTGAACCCAGATAATGTTTCACAGATAATGTCTATGCCAGATGTTGACGGCGCACTAGTAGGTGGTGCCAGTCTCAAGGCTGATTCATTTGCCAAAATAGTGAATTTTAAAATGGAAAAGGAGTACTGTGTCCTCTGATATAGCCGCAATTACCGGAGAGGTTCTTCTTCGGCTTGATAGGGGGAAATACCCTATAGTCTGTAACATATCTAATCGGCATATCCACCTATCAGAAAAAGATCTTGGGATTCTTTTCGGATCGGGTTATTAACTTGAGAAAATGAGGGAACTTCTTCAGCCAGGAGAGTTCGCCAGCACAGTGACTGTGGACTTGCAGGGACCCAAGGGTCTAATCAAAAAAGTCAGGGTTCTGGGACCTTGTCGCTCTCAGTCTCAGGCTGAAGTCTCTCTTACGGATACTTTTACATTGGGAATCAAAACTGAGGTGAGGGATTCTGGTGATATAGCAGGTTCCGCTGGAGGAAGATTAATAGGACCAGCTGGTAGTGTGGATATAAGTGAAGGCATAATAGTTGCCCGCCGACATATTCATATGACCACTGCCCATGCCAGAAAATTTAAGCTGAAGGATAAGCAGATAGTTAGGGTTAGGACCCTGCCTCCCCGTTCAGTTGTTTTTGAAGATGTACTTGTAAGGGTAAATGATAATTATGCTCTTGAGTGTCATCTGGATACCGATGAAGCGAACGCCTGTAGTCTTAAAAACGGCTCCTATGTTTATCTGAGCTGAGTAAAACTAAAGTGAGGTTTTAATATTATGGAATTTGGAATAGTAAAAGGAACGGTAGTCTGCACCAGAAAAGATGAAAAAATAGCCGGTAGAAAGCTTCTGCTGGTCCAGCCTGTAGATGATGATCTTAATCCAGTCTCAACCGTTCAGGTGGCCATTGATTCCGTCGGTGCTGGCCTGGACGAATTGGTAATCTACGCAAAGGGTTCTTCAGCCCGAATGACGGATGTCACTGAGAACAGGCCCGTTGACTGTACCATTATTGGTATAGTAGACAGCGTAGAAAAAGAAGGAAAAATAATTTTTTCAAAGAACAGTTAAACCCGGAGGAATAAATGAATATAAATGAGCAGGATGTCTCCCGGATTGTAAGAGAAGTAATCACTAAAATGGGAAATGCTGTCCCACAGGTTTCCCCTGTTTCTGGAGTTTCATCTTCAAATAGTGGTCTTTACGACCGTATGGGCGATGCTATTGCAGCTGCAAAGAATGCCCAGAAAACCTATGTCTCAATGGGGCTATCTATGAGAAGAAAAGCTGTAAAGGCCATGCGCGAAGTTTCACGCCGGGATGTTGAGCCCCTTGCCCGCCTGACTGTTGAGGAAACAGGAATGGGTCGGGTAGATGATAAGGTTACAAAAATCCTGCTTGCTGCAGATAAGACTCCTGGTGTGGAGGATATTCAGGCTGAAGTCTTTACTGGAGATGGTGGATTGACACTTGTTGAAAGAGGACCTTTTGGGGTTATTGGTGCTGTTACACCTTCTACAAATCCAGCACCTACAATTATTAATAATGCCATCAGTATACTTGCTGCAGGCAATTCAGTTGTATTTGCCCCACATCCTGCGGCCAAGCAGGTTTCTTTGGATACTATAAATATACTCAATGAGGCTATTATATCAGTTGGAGGGCCAGCGAATTTGATTACGGCCATGAAGGCGCCTTCCTTAGATGGCGCCCAGGAGATGTTCACTCATCCAGATGTAAAAGTACTGATTGCAACTGGCGGTCCGGGAGTTGTCAAGGTAATTATGCAGAGCGGTAAAAAAGTTATTGCTGCAGGACCGGGTAATCCCCCTGTCGTAGTAGATAGCACGGCTGACTCTTTTGCTGCTGCCGATGCCATAATAAGGAGTGCCTCCTTTGATAATGGAGTACTCTGTACCGCAGAGAAAGAAGTTTTGATGGCAGATGGAGC
>JAAZFS010000066.1 GCA_012511615.1 Elusimicrobiota bacterium
AGATATGGGTACGAAAGATATTGAAGGATTAGAATAGTAAAAAAAAGGAATTTGTACTTCTATTGAATGGTCTTTTCTGTGTGCATTAAAATCAGGGACAGCCGCTCTTGATTTATCCAGTATGAGGGCAGAAAGTTCAGATGCCACAGGGACACTGAAACCAGGAAATTTCCAAAGACCTTCTGGCATTACACTAACTGGTGGACCTTCCCCATAGTGATTAGGTCCAATTATAATTAGCTTGTCAGGTATTTTAACCGAAGAAATGGTAAGCCCTGCAGTTGGACCGCTAAAAATATAGCCAGCATGGGGTGAAATAATGCCTATTGCAGAAGATGGAATTTTTCTCTTGTTTTCGGACAGGTAGCCAGTTACTGTTTCTCTCAATCTTTCTGGATTATTGGAGTAAAACTGCCCGGATACTGCACTTTCTCTGATGCTCTCGTATCTAGTCATAGATTGAAATTAATAACCTCTATGGTCTCACCAGTCCTTACCTTGCTCAGGTGCAGATGTCTGATCTAATCAGAGATTCTTCTCGCGGACAGGTTTGCAGTTAATACAGAATCGGGCCCAGGGGATTGCTTTGAGACGCTCAGTCTGAATCTTCTTTCTACAGGATTCGCAGACTCCATAATGGCCAGAGTCTATTTTATGAAGAGCATCTTCTATTGAATCTAGCCTCACGCGATCCTGGTCATTGAGATAAAAGAGCATTTCTCTTTGGGTATTGCCTAAGGCCTTATCTATCTCATCGCCACCAGAATAGTTAAGGTAGTCTTCACCGCGCTCCTTCACTCTTTTCACTTCTTCAAGAAGAATATCCCTCTCTTCGTTAAGCTCTTTTCTGATTTGCTCAATTTCTGTTTTTTTCATGGTAAAACTATTCTAACAAAAAACAATTCTTTTTCAAGTATCAAAACCGGAGCCGTTGCTCCAGTCCCAGATAGAAGCCTCTCTCTTCATCAATGCTTCCCTTTAAAAACTGACTTCCCTTCAATCTGTATGTGAAATCCAGCTCATTAAATATGCGAAGATCAGCGCCCATCTGCATGTAATAACCTAAGTGCATCCGATCGGAAAAATTCCGGCCAAGTCTTAGCCCGGCCCCTTCAAGTACCAACTCATCACTATCACTGCCCTCGGATAAACGGACATCTATATGGGCAGTATCGATTAAGTCAGTTCTAGTGAGGATATTTTTAACCAGAGGTGAAGTTAGGGTAGCATCAATAACCTTTAAAAACTCCCTCCGCATTACCTGACTCCTCTCCTCCTGGGTCATTTCCTGCAAATCAGTGCCAGCTATAACCATCTCCATGGCCTCCCTGCCACTAGTTTGTTCTCCAAATCGGGAGGAAGTGAAGACAGGCTGAATGTCGGCTATTCTACTTTGATGTATGGTGAGTTCTATAGTATCATCGACCCAGTCGCCATCCAGTCTCCTAGAAATATCGGTTTTTCCGGTTGCATATAAATATTCAATTGAGTCTTCAAAGACTAAAGAAGCCTGTTCTACCGAAAACTCTCTATTTAAGAAAGAAGCAGTTCCTTGAGAGGAATGCAGTCGACCGTTTGCAATTACTTTTCCTGATGGGAGAATTTTCAGATTAAGATCGCCGTCAACTTTTAGGCGGGCAAATGTATTTTCATACCATACAGACTCGCCAGCTATGAAGGTTATATCATAACTCGTATCATAAAGTTTTGTCCCACTGCCAGTACTGGAGCCCCTTACGGATCTAGCAGGCGGATAAGTAAAATGGGTGTCCTGGAGAATTATATCGCCTCTGATATTTAAAACACCAGCGGCATCATTTGAGAAACTAAGTTTGAATTTTGGCTCTCCGTATGAGGGAAGGGTAAGCAGTCTCCCAAATAAAGTGCTCTGGGGGATGTCAAGCTGTGGAATTTTTATGGCCACGCCTCGATCAGGAGTATTCATTACAAGATTAAACCTTAAGGGTTTCTCCGATAAATCAATATAGCCTTCACCTGAAATACTGCCAGGTTTCCAATCTCCTTTTAAATCAAGTATCTTTATTCTGTTTCCTGAGGCCTCAAGATCTGCACTAATTCCCCTAATCCTCTCAAAGACGGTCCTACCTCTAATTTCCCCGTTTCTCATGGAAGCACTTCCAGTGATAAGGGGAGATTTAGAATCACCAGATATATTAAACATACCCTCGAAATTTCCAGTGGCTCTTTCGAATTCATGTATGAAACTCTCCGCTAATCCAATAGAAAGACGAGTCAGATGGATATCCAAATCAGATTTTTCTCCGAGTAGTCCGCTTATAGAGGCATCAAGATAATCAGTTCCATAAAAAGAGGCGCCCTTAACCTTAAGCCCAGAGGTTGAAAACTCAATGTCGGCCTCGGCAT
>JAAZFS010000067.1 GCA_012511615.1 Elusimicrobiota bacterium
GTACTATGGATTGTCCTAGGAAATGTAATTGGAGGATCGCTACTTGCTTGGTTGATTCTTGCCGGAAGAGCTCGTGAAATAACGCAGAAGCTTGATGTTATGACTATGCCGGAATTTCTTCAGGAGCGCTATGGGGTTAAGTGGGTTAAAGTAATTGCGGCTATGATTATATTTGTTTTCCTGCTTCCTTACTCTGCCTCGGTTTTTAAGGGCCTGGGACATCTTTTTGAGGTGAATTTTAATATTTCTTACGGTACTGCTCTTATGTTTATGATATTCATAACAGGGATATACCTTATTATGGGCGGTTATTTTGCCGTAACCCTAACTGACTTTATCCAGGGAATTATTATGATTACAGGTGTCATAGTTATGACCCTTATACTTACTGGGAAAGCTGGTGGGTTTTTCAATACATTTGCTCATATCAAACAAAATTATGTACTTCATATGCCACCAGAAAATCGTCCAGGATTTCTGATGCTTTTTTCACTTATTTTTATGACTTCTTTTGGTACATGGGGACTCCCCCAAATGGTTCAGAAATTTTATGCCATTAAGAATGTAAGGGTCATAAAAACTGCAGCTATAGTTACAACTGTTTTCGCCTTAATTATTTCTTTTGCTGCATATTTTACGGGTGCAATGTCTCACGTGTTTTTCGATTCTGTTCCTCTCTTGGGGGGCCAGCCGGCTTTTGATATGATTGTGCCATTGCTTCTGAAAAATTATCTGCCCAATGCCTTTATGGTACTGATATTGATACTTGTACTTTCTGCATCTATGTCGACTCTTTCGTCGCTTATACTTGTTTCTGCTTCTGCGGTAGCAATTGATATACATAAGGGATATATTAACCCTGGTATTTCTCAGAAAAAATCACTCCTTTTGATGAGAGTATTGAGCAGTATTTTCATTATTCTTTCTTTTATTATTGCTAGGTATAAATTTAATTTTATTGTAACGCTTATGTCTCTTTCCTGGGGCGCGGTAGCTGGATCCTTTATGGCGCCTTACATGTATGGCTTGTTCTGGAAAAAAACTACTCCTGCTGGTATGTACGCAGGTATGTTTTCTGGGCTTGGGATTGCGGTATCTATGTTTTTTATTCTAGGCCCGGATAATGCACCTATTGCTGCCACTCTGGCTATATTGGTACCGTTTTTAGTGGTTCCGCTGGTCAGTTGTTTTACAAAGCCGGTTAGCCAGGAAATACTGGATAAAATTTTTTAAACTAGATCTCAGCCTTTATCCTCCATAAGTTTTTTCAAGATGTTTTTTTGAGATATTTCTACTAAAAATAGCAAATATTTATAGTAAAATATTCTTTAGTTTTTGCAATTAGTTCCTTTCGGTTTTATCTGTCTTAAAAACTTGATATTAAATGTGTATTGTATATAATTTAGCATAATTTAAGGCTGATAAATTAGTTGGAAAAGCTGATTTCTTGCGAGAAAACTGATTTCTAGCGAAAAGACTGATTTCTAGCGAAAAGACTGATTTTTAGCGAAAATTCTACAGTTAAAAAATATTTTATGATGGCCGAAACTATATATTGAAATGGGTTTAAAATGAAATGATAGAAAAAAAACAACTACTTTCCGGAAACGAAGCAATAGCTCTTGGGGCATATGAAGCAGGTTGCAGGGTAGGGACCGGATACCCCGGCACTCCTTCATCAGAGATTTTGGAGGAATTTAATAAGTATCTCGATACATATGCAGAATGGTCTATTAATGAGAAAGTTGCTTTTGAAGTAGGTCTAGGA
>JAAZFS010000007.1 GCA_012511615.1 Elusimicrobiota bacterium
AAACTAAAATTTTTATTTTAGGATCTCTCCGGAAGTAATCGGATACTTTTTATTGCCTGTTCAAATTTTGGAATGAAAGTATCTGCAAGGGGCTTGGGAGTAGATGCCTCAATAAAATAAAAATTATGCTTGGTATGATAAATCATGGCTTGGAGCCGGGTAAAAATCTCCTGAGGCTCAGGAGAACATTCATAGATAGCTATATGAAGGTCAGCAAAGCTTGAGAGGCTAGACCGATCGGAATAGAGATATTTGAAGCCTGTACAGTTTTGTTCTAGTTCATCTAAATTTTCCCGACAAAATTCTTCAAACCAAATATTGCCTTCACCATCAGGTTTTTTTCTGAGTATGTATAAGTATGGGCGATAATTATTGTAAGACTTCTGTGGCTTTGCAGCAAAGCGGATATTTTGCGGAGATATTTTATTTGCCTCCCAGTCCTGAGGGATAAGGATTGATATAAGAAGGTTTTCATCAGCAAAATTTAATCTTTTATTCATAAGAGTATAAACCTTGCACTTTCAATAGCTCTATCAAAGACTGGCATATAGTAGTCTTTTTCTTCTATATCACATAGGCAAATAATCATAAACAAGATATCTTCTGCCCCTGCGAATACTTCGCATCTGAGAGTTTGTTCGCCAGTATCTAAATCAATGTGGTTTATATACTGTTTTATTCCATAAATAGGTTCCGAGAAAATCTTTTTTGGGCCTGAAATAAGAGAGTTTCCGGGGATTATTGCTGAGTTTGAAGCAAGTTTATCAACTGCTTCTTTATTAATACCAGGCATTTCTAATGCTTTGGTGAGAATCTTTGCACCTCTTTCATGGTCTAGGTCAAATTCGTCGGTATATATGGCCCTGTTTTCTTCAGGGATTTCTTCTTCTTCCTCAAAGCCCACCGGTAGCTCAATAGAAATTTTTGTATGCCAGGAAAAGAAATGGAAATAATCAGGATACTTCAAGCTTAGAACTCCTTACAATCTAATGACATTTAAACTTTATTTAATAATGAAAATTTGTCAAACGAAAATTTTTGAAATATCTGGCTTTTTTAATGAATCTGATAATTGAGAATAAAGGAGTTTATGCTCTGAGAATGCTAATGAAATTTTTTGATCTCAGCTGTAAATGCAACATTTCTAATTTCAAAGAGTATATATAAGAGATGTCGGTAAAGGTACTATGGAGGAAATGTATGGCAAACATCAGGCTTTATCAAAACGATGCACAATTGGGCAAGGATCTCTTAGTTCTCGCGAAATTTATAAGTGGGGAAAGAGAATTGCCTCTTAGGGGGAATGTTCGGAAAGATAGGGTTTCTGGTAAGAATAAAAAAGATGTACAGTTGAAAAAAGTAATTGCTCGCCTTAAATTATCTGCAAAAAGGGAAAAACCACTCTATATGTTAGAGCTTATGAAAGATGAGCTTCTTACAAATGATGAGATTGTTTTATTGGCCCTTGCTCTTGAAGAAGCTACACCACTTATGGCTGTCAGTAAAAAGCTTATGAGCCCCAGCTGGATAGCAAATAGGGTAAGTAGATTAGAGCATTTTAGTTCCATAGACATGCAAATCCGGCTTGCTCAGCTTGTTTCTGAAAATTCTAGGCTGAGACAGTCCGGTTTTCTTGCTCGGGGAGGAAATATTGACCATAAACTGGGATGTCGCCTTCTTGGAATCAAAGAAGAAGCACCTGTAGTAACTGTAAAGAAGTCCAAGGAATTACCCAGTAAAGAAGAAATTAAGGCGGAACTTGACAAAGTAATGATAGGCCAAGATAGGGCAAAAAAGGTTCTTGCAACCGCTGCTGCCAGCTATATTAGCGGTGCGGGCAAAAAGGCTGGTGGTTTTCCGAATATTTTGATGATGGGGCCGACTGGATCAGGTAAAACTTATCTTTTAAGAAGTTTGGGGAAACTACTTGATATGGAGGTTATTATAACGGATGCAACTCAATATACATCACCTGGCTATGTAGGTGATGATGTAACAAATCTTAAAGCAGATATTGCCAATAAGATGGAGGAGAGTGCAAATGAGTCTGTTTTAGTCTATATAGATGAAATAGATAAAATTGCTTCGAAGCCAGATGCCCATTCTAGGGATGTGACTGGAAGAGCAGTCCAGGAAGAACTCTTGCAACTGCTAGACAAAAAAGAAATTACCGCAAGGAGAAGGGCCTTTATGGGCTCCCAAACCTTTGAAATTGATACTTCCAGGGTTCTTTTTGTTTGCGGAGGGGCTTTCGTAGGGTTAAATGATTCAGTTGAGGCTTCCTCACCTGGTTTTATTAACAGCAAAAAGCCCGTGCAAAAAAAGAAGGGAAATAAGGTCACAATAGAGCAGTTGGTGGAATTTGGAATGATTCCAGAATTTTTGGGTAGGCTCCCTGTTCAGGTAAGCTTGGATCCCCTATCAGTAGAGGAGCTAAAAGTAATACTGAATAATCCTGAAATTTCTCCGGTAAATCAGCTTGCTTCTTTGCTACCCGAAGAAATCCGTCCTGGAAATATTCCTGAAAAAGCTCTGGAAGATATATCACTTGCTGCTTGGCGGTTAGGGCTGGGGGCTAGGGGTCTTCTTATGGCCTTTGAGGAATATTATTCTTCAATAATTTACGCTAGGATGGATGATGATTATTTATCTATAGAATCCATGGGGTGATAGTCTAATAAAAGAGAATCTGTCCTCTTCTTCGCTTGCACCAATTTCAATCGTAAGATTAGTAATGAAACTGCTTAGAAGAGGATAAGGTTCTTTTTTTATTATTACCAAGTCTTTGGCAAGCTCTTAGTCTGCCGCTTGCGTTATAGTGTGAAAATTAGATGGTCTGATTGAGTTCCCAGTTGCGCAAGCTCCCCAGGCGTTGAGTTTTGATATTTATAGGTTAGGCATTTGGGGATAGTATATGCTAGAAAACATTGGGTAATGTATTTAGCATTATCTTTTTACTTTATTTAATTTGCAAGTAGTTGGCTTAAGGAAGTAAGTGCCGAGTTTAATTGGCCTGAAAACTCATAAGGTTTGAGGCCAGCAATTTGAGTTGCTATATTCATATCGCTTTCTTCGAGGGCTGCTTTTAATGCATTTTGTTCTTTTTTAGGCATTTCTTCCATGCATTTCTGGTGGTTTCCCTCAAGATCCTTAAGCAAATAATTTAAAAACCCATCATCGATGTAGGATAGGAGCCCGGTAAATTCTTGTTTACTTTGAGTGAGTTTTCTAAATGTTTGAATAGCTCGGTTTCTGCGGGATACATAGGTGTTTCTATTGGCTCCTAGTAGTGCAGCACTGGCTTCTTGAGGGTATTCTGGCCTTAAGATAGCCAGAAGCAGAGCGTTGCGGTGGTCTAGATTTTTAATTTCAATTATAGACTGAAAGACAATTTTACCAAGCATTTCGAACTTCAAGTATGCATAGGGTCGAAGCTCAGGTCTGGGGATGAGGTCATGCATTCCTGAAAATTCATCATTTTCATCATTTGGAGAGTAGTCAATTGAAATTTCTTTGTATTCTTTTCGCCTCTCTTTTTTGTGCTCGTCAATGAGAGAGCGTTTTAAAATTACATTAATCCAGGTAGTAAACTTAGCTATGTCAGGATCCCACCTGTCGAAATAATGTAGAATTTTATAAAGAGTGTTGAAACAGGCAGTTTGTCTGTTTTCTTCTTCAATATTTGAGAATGTAATATTGGCTACTTTGGGAAGATACTTGTAAAGAAATTTTAGCAGTTCCTCCCGCGCCTGAACATTACTTTGGGCGGCTATGGCTAGTTCGTTAATATTGTACATAATAGATAGTAATGTGCTTTTTCAATTAATTCAAGCCTTTGGCCATATTAGCAGCAAATTAAGGGAATATATTTAAGGGGATTTAAAAAAAAGATATTGAAGAACTGCTTAGGTCTAGGGCGTTTTTCGTTTTTTTTAGGATAAGAAATAAGACTTTTTCTATGTGCCTTTATGTAATTACGATGAGGTGGTGAATGGTTTTAGTGATAGAAAGCGCTAGAGCCTCTGTCTATTAAAGTGACAGGAGTTTTGCTGCAGTGGAATATGCTATAAATAAGTAGGATCATGAAGGAATATTTAAGGAGAAGATTAATGGCAAAAAATTCTAAAAAGAAACCCAGTCGACCTAAAAGAGTTCTGGCTATATATCAGAAATCAAATGAATGTCTTAACCTTGTAAAAACTTCTAAAATCAAGCCATGAAAAATATAGCGACTGTTTTATTTATGTTGATATTGCTTTCTGGATGTGTTTCTATAAATGGTGATCAGATTATTCATCAGGCTATAAAAGCTCAGGCTATATATGACAGCGCAGATGAAGGGTTGAGTAATTTCTTGAGTAATCTTTCAGGCCGAAAGGTTTTAATCAGGATGATTGGATTTTCCGATAGACTTGAAGAGTATCGAAATGTAGATGAAGGATTGCTTATTGAAAATTTTATAGAGGGAGAGCTTATTCGTGCTGGTGGACAAATTGTTAAAGATGGCGAAAAATCTGATGTGGAATTAAGGGTAGTCAATCTGATGCTAGGGACGCTGGAGTGGGCTACCCCCAAGCTGTTTTCTTTTATTGTTAATCACCTGGATATAAAATATGTGCTTAAAATGGATTTGGCAATATATAATAAAAAAACAAACAGTATAAGTGCAGAGAAGACTATTTACTCAGAGGCTTACTTTAGAGAAACAAGAGTTTTCGGAGTATTCGGCCCGATATATGATAGTAGTAGTCTGGAACTCCTGAAAATAATATCTTCAGAACCAGTAGGCCAACCGAAGAATATTGGTGAACTCTACAATAAGGGCACCTCTCTATACAGGTCTGGAAACTATATAGAGGCTTGGCATGTATTGCAGAGCCTAGAAAAGATCGAGTTTGATTATAAAAGAACTCGTAGGGTTCTTTTGAATATTGTGGATCGATTGAATGTGAAAGACCATATTGCCCTAGTGGAATATCATATTGATAAGGGCATGGACTATCATCTTGAAAATCAGCTAGATGATGCCGTTTTTGAATATCAGAAAGCATTAATGCTTGAACCAGAAAACCCTAAGGCATCTAGGGAATTGGAGCGAGTACTTGATGAAATGGAAATAAGATAAATTTATCTTATTCTTTTTACAATCATAAGCAGTCAGGATTGTATAAAGAAGACATAAATAGAAACCTTTGTAAAATTCTTGCTTAAAGATTAAAATAGTGTTCAATCTCATGCTTAGGATTTTGTTAAATAGAAACTTCATATTTATTACTGCACTTATTGTGGGTCTTATATTTGGAGATAAGATCGATCTTTTATCTTTTCTTAATATACCGATCTTAATTTTTATTATGGTTGTAGCGATGACGGAGACGGATTTTTCTCAGTTTAGAGATCTTAAGAAAGTTGTCCGTCCATTTGTGGCTGGGGTTTTGCTTAATTATTTCTTTTTATTTGCGGTCTTACTAATTCTGGGAAAACTTTTTATGGTGGAGGGAGACCTCTGGTCTGGGCTTGTTATAGCAGCTGCTAGTCCACCGGGGCTTGCAATTATGCCCTTTACAGCCTTAGTGGGTGGAAGTATGTTTCTTTCAACTGTGGCAACATTTTCCGCATTTATAGCTAGTCTGGTTTTTACTCCATTTCTTAGCTCTTTTTTTACCGGTGGAGAGCTGATCGGCTATTTTGAAATATTTAAATTATTCTTTCTGACTTTAGTTCTGCCGGTTATTATAGGAATAGGGATGAGGAAAATAGGGTTTGCAGACCTTGCCAAGAGAATACATGGAAATGTGGTAAATATAGGATTCGGAGTGATTTTTGCAATCATAACTGGAGTCAATCGTAGTATTGTTTTTGAAAATCCGGGAGAAATTTTGCGTCTTCTAATAATCTTTATTATAGCAGTATATGGAGTGGCATATCTTTTTAAATATATACTTTCTAAGACAAATATTGATAGAAAAACGGCTATGAGTATTATCATCGTGGTAAGTATAAAAAACTCCATATTTGGAGCAGCGGCGGCTTATCAGCTCGTTGGTCCGCTTGGGGCGGCTCCGGGGACACTGTTTACTTTTGTTACCCTTAGTTACTTGATGTTTATTGAAAAAATTGTTGCTTTCAAATAGAAAAAAAACCTAGGGTGAAATTTTTTGCAAGTGGAAATTAAGAAGCCGTTGTAAGTTTTTTACTTATGTTTTTGCAAGGTTGTTGGAGAATTATAGTTTATAATGTGATTTTATGTTGTACTTAATTTTTCTTGGTATTTTTTATGAGCTCATAGGGAATTATCTTGCTGAGACTATTAAGGAATTTCTTAATACAGAAGATAAAGAAAAATGGGCTGCTTCAAATGCAAAAGCTTTTGTAAGGCTTATGCTTTGGAATATTTTTACTGGAATTCCATATATGATTCTTTTGGGATGGGGAGTAATTGCTGGACATTGTGAGGCCTGGATACTTTTTTTGCTTAGTATTCCTACTTCTTGGGAAAAAGCAGCGAGAAAGTTGTACAATAAGCGCTGGCTGGTGACCCTGATGCATAGTGTTTCAATGCTGGTGCTTTTTTTCTGGGCACGAAGGTTAATTCTAAGTGGTTAAAAGAGGAGATTGAGGATGGAAATGGAAAATTTAGTTTTGATAAAAATTGAGCAGAGAGAGAAGGTGGCTGAAGGAGTGCAGAATCTTTTGACAGAGTTTGGTTGTAGCATAAAAACTAGGATAGGGTTTCACGAGGCTGCCGCAAATGTGTGCGCAAGCGGTGGCCTGATAATCCTTCAACTTATTCCTGGTGCGGAAGCGGATAAGTTAAAGAATGAACTTGGGAGTTTAGAGGGGGTAAGCATCGGGAAGGTTTGCTTTTAAATAATAAAACGCAAGGCTAAATTTAGCTTTATCCAGATTATATACATATGAGAAAATGTCTTGCTGCAATTTTGGGGGCGTTTATTATATTCATTGCAGCGGAGGGGCTTCTTAGAGTCGGCGGGCTTCTGCACCTTAAGAGCGTCAATAAGAGAAATCGCGGTCTCTATAATGAGGGGGGGACAATAAATATTCTCTGTACGGGTGATTCCATGACCTATAATCAGTACCCTCTGCCTCTTGAAAAAATACTAAATGAGCGAGTAGGAAGCGAGTCAGTTCGATTTAATTTAATTGATGAAGGGCGGCCTGGAGTAGGCTCCAACTATGTAGCAGGCCACATAAGAGCTCATATCAAAAAACATAACCCCTCCCTTATTTTAGTGATGACTGGATTCAATGACCGGTCCGGTGAGGTTTCTTACGGAGCACTTCCGTTGGGTAGAAGGTCCTTGTTCAGGGTTTTTGATTTGGTCAGGCTTCTCTCGTATAATTTGTCTGAAAAATTTTCTTCAAATGAGATTACCTTCCCAGAAGATGGATTTGAAAGTAAAGGTAGCTCTTCGCCTAAAGAGTTAAAAGAAACGACACTTACACTTGAAGAAAAAGTCTTGGTAACCTCTATATTGGAAGAGGCCCAGAGGATTCGTTTCAATCAAGGTCAGCTTGCTGCTACGGCACATATTGAGAAATACCTAATAGAATATGCTAATCTTGTCCCTCTTTATAAAGAGCTGGCTAATATATATCGAGAGTCAGCAATCTATGATAAGCTCGAAATAACGGCCCGCGCTTGGCTAAAGATAAACCCCAATTCGTCTGAGGCAAAAATCAATCTTGGTCTAGTATATGGCCGTCATTTAAAGGATTCAGACCTAGCTGAAAAATATCTGACTGAAGCCTTAAAAACTGATCCGTATAATTCTGTCGTGTTTTCATTAATGGGCTCAATAAAAATGTATGAAGGTGATAGAGAAGGTGCTCTTGAATGTTTTGAAAAGGCCTTGGCCATTGATCCTTATAATGATGAAGCATTGGACAGAGGGGGGAGAATATTAGAAGAAATGCAAGAATATAAGCGAGCCACAGAATACTATAATCGTGCTTTTGAGGCCTATTACAAAAATAGAAACATTAAGCAGCTTGCTGAAAATTTGAATTTTGTAAGAGATGAAGCCCTCAAAAAGAATATTCCAATTTTATTTATCCAGTATCCTATGAGGGAGTTAGATGAACTTAAAAATCTGATTAGTCCGCATCCTTCCGTATATTTTGTGGGTAACTATGCTAACTATAAAAAGCTAGTAGAGGAAAAAGGATACTGGGCGGTCTTTACTGATAGGTTCGGAGGAAATTTTGGACACATGACTAATATGGGAAATCAATTTCTGGCTGACCATATTACTGATACAATTATAAAGGATATATTCCATATCTATGGAAAAGATGCCCCGAAGAAAAAGGAAATTTCTAAAGAGGAATAATATTAAGAAATATCGGTTTTATATCCTAGATTCTGCTAGTAGATGGGGATTTTTCAATAAACTGGCCCCAACTGAAAGTATATTCAAGAAATTTTCATAAAAACCTAGACTTAGATACATAGAGAAATTATTTGACTTCAGCGTTGTGTTTTGTAAACTATAACGAAGCAGAAAAATCGTAGGGAGAGATTATAATGAAAAAAAGTTTACACGCGATATTATTATGTCTTATAGGCGTTTGCCTTAGTGGCAGTTCATCCTATGCTTCCTTTTTGGGAGACTTAGGAGTAATCGAGGTGAGGGGTGAGCGCGAGCCGCGACTTGCCACCGAGTCGGCTCTCTATATAGAAACCTTTATGGCCGACGATTTGATAGCCACTGGAAAAACTAATTTGTCCAGTATTTTAGACTCTGAGTCTGGTATGCAGGTCCATTATGCAGGTAGCGGAACTCTTTCGGGTTTATCAATCAGAGGAGTTTCCGGGGGGCAGACCAATAATAAAACCGCGGTTTATCTGGATGGAGCACCAGTTTCAACAATGCGTCGTGGATTTGTACTTGAAAGCTTTCCTGCTGAAACCATAGACAGGATAGATTTAATTCGAGGGCCAGCCTCAGCTTTATTTGGAGACGGTTCATTAAATGGTGCCATCAATATTACTTCAATCTTATCTCGAAAGAATATCACAAATTTAAATTTCCATGGGGGAAGTTTTGATGAATAAGGAGGTTCTTTCCTTATTAATCGTGCTCCTGGTAATTCAAATAATGCGGTCGCTGGAAGTCTGATGGATACTTCTGGTCATGACAAAAACCCTGCTACTCTTATAAACGGATACACTGCTTTTGAGACTATGCAAGGACGAAATACTTTTTCTTTTTCAGCTCGGGGTTTCTTAGCAGAAAGAGATAGCAAAGTTTATGCCCCCAGAACCGGGGCTTACATGAGGATGACAAATGATATTGAGCATCTTCTTGGTTTTTTTAGAATGGGCTGGTCAGGCTATCTTGCCGGCAATTTTAGTTCTTTAAAATTGTACTACAACACAG
>JAAZFS010000068.1 GCA_012511615.1 Elusimicrobiota bacterium
ACGAAATTACTTGATGCGGTGGAGCTTGCTAGATGGAGAATATGCTGATGGACTATTTACGGCCGGATAAGGTAGGGGACATAGCCCGTCTAGCAGATGGCCGTGGTGTTTACTATTTAGCTGGAGGGACCGATATAATGGTCCTTAAAAAAGAAAATCTTTTAGAAGACAAACCCTTAATTGATATTTCAAGTCTCCAGGAGCTTAAAGGAATTGAGGAAAGAGATGCAAGTATCTATATAGGCGCCTTGGAGACAATGACTAGTATAGCTAAAAACCCTATTCTACAGGAAAAGGCTACTGCTCTTGTAGACGCTGCCTCTATTATGGGATCACCGATTATCCGAAATCTTGCTACAATAGGTGGGAATTTGGCTAACTCCAGTCCTGCTGCAGATTTAATCCCTCCGCTTATAGCACTTTCCGGTCAGGTTATTGTTCAGAAAGCCGATAGGACTCGTGAAATTCCTGCTGAGTCATTCTGCACTTCAGCAGGCTCCAATCTTTTAGATAATGGAGAGATTGTCAGGGGGGTAAGAATTCCTGTGCAGGAAAACAGTTTTTCAGGGTTTATGAAGCTCGGACCGCGGGCGGCTCTGGCCATATCCAAGGTGTCTGTTGCTGTCTGGTGGTTCCTAAATGGTGAAGAAATTTATGATATAAAAATTGCCATGGGGGCGGTTGGTCCAATATGTTTTAGGGCAAAGTTTACAGAGAAAATTCTTAAAGGGAGGGTCTTAAGTCCAGATATACTAGAGGAAGCGGCGGAGATGATTGAGACTGAAGCAAGACCGATTGATGACTTTAGATCTACCGCGGATTACCGGAGAAAGATGACAGGTGTTCTCTTAAAAAGAATTTTAAATAAAAATGAAATTATATCTGAATAAATCGCCTATATTTTGCAGTATGATTTGGATTGAGTCAGGGACAGGCTAAGAATTTGAGGCCGAAAAAATTTAGAAAAGGCGACCATATATATATTGACTGGGGGAAAGGAGTAAGGGAGGTAAAAAAGGTGAATAAACAGGAGAGCGAGGGAAACAAACAGCAGCTGCAGGTTAGTCTTGATGAAGAAACTGCCATGGGGAAATTCGCCAATCTTGGCTTTATATCTCATTCTCCGGAAGAATTTGTAATAGATTTTGTCTTTCGTCCTCCAGGTTCTCCAAAAGCTAGGGTTTTATCTCGAGTTCTTATGACGCCCGGTCATGCAAAACGCCTAATGGGTGCTTTAAAGGAAAATCTTGAAAAATACGAGAAAAAATTCGGCAAGATTAAATCTTACGAACAGCCGACAAACCCAATAGGTTTCTGAATTTATTGAAGTTTAATAATTCTTTCTGCCGGCTACTTCCACCTCTTTTATGGGCGGGTTTTCTTTTTTACCTCTCATCAGTACCCTCGCTCCAATCCCCCTTTGGAGTCTGGGATTTTTACTTAAGAAAGTTAGCACATTTTACTGTCTATTTCATACTGGCTATTCTTATAGCACCTAACTTTAATAAAAAAAGCTATGCTTGGCTTTTCTCTGCTCTAATTGCCTCCATTTATGGAGTTTTCGATGAGTTTCACCAGAGTTTTGTTCCAGGAAGGCACATGGCCTTTACTGATATGCTTATTAATTCGTCTGGTGCATTCTTGGCTGGAATAGTTATTAAGGTCAGGAATAACGCTGCAAAAGTTGAGGAATCTCTTTAAGGATTTTTAGATGAAATTTCCCCCATCATTTGTTATTCATAAGCATCGGGCAAGCGAACTTCACTATGATTTAAGGCTTGAGATATCCGGTGTACTGAAAAGCTGGGTTCTTCCGAAAGGTCCGACGCTAGATACAGCAGTCAAGCGGCTGGCATTTCAGGTGGATGATCAGGCTCTTTCTTACATGCATTTTGAAGGCTTGATAAAACAAGGATGTGATGCAGAAGAACTCATAATCTGGGATAGGGGAAGCTACCTTCCAGAAACCGATATGGAGAAGGGATTAAAAGAAGGTAATCTGGCATTTTCATTAGATGGTAGTAAACTTATGGGAGGATTTATCCTAATTCGGCTAGATAAGTGGTCCGGTAAGTATCCCATGTGGCTATTGAAAAAGAAACTTGATAAATTTGTGACGGACCAAGATATTACGCTTTCTCATCCTGGGTCAATTGTAAGCTTAAGAAGAATAGATTAAAATATTTTTGAAACTTTTTTATTCTCAAACCTGTCAAATCATTATGGAATATCTTAAAAACCACATAAAGCTTGGGAGTTTTCTTAGAAAATCCTTACTCATTTCTCTATTTCTAACTCAGATAGCTTGGGCCTCAGAGAGTTGGGAGGAGCTTAGGAGTACAGCCCTTGAAAACAACTTTGAGATACTTCGGGCAGAAGAGAGCCTCTATCGTGCACGCTTGTCATATATAAGTTCGGCAAAAGGATTTCTTCCTGATCGCTCCTTAGCTGCTTCAGCCAGTAAAGATTCTGATGGGGGAAAGAGAAATTCTCTTAGTCTTAACGCTTCGTATAACTTCAGTCTTTTTCGAGGGGGAAGGACAAGGTTTGATTTACTTAGATCCAGACTCAGTTATGAGTCGGCCCGCATCAATTTAGAAAACACTCGTCGTGGGGTTATTTACAGGTTAAGAACTTCGTTTGGTGATCTTATAATGGCAAAAGAACATCTTGCGGCTGCCCAGGAAACCCTAGCCCGTCTTAAACAAAACTTTGAGATAATAAGCATGCGCTATGAGGCAGGTCGAGAAGACCGTGGGGCACTTCTCAGAGCCGAGGCTGATCTTGAACGAGAAAAGTATAATCTGGCAGCTTCCGAGCGCCGCCTCACAAGGGCCTATGAAGACCTTTATTATCTGATTGGAAAAAACATGCCGGAAAATCCTACCGTTGAAGCTGAGTTTGAAAGTCCCAACATTCCTTCATCTCCTGATATGGACAAGCTTTTGCTTATCCATCCCGAGTATCTTCTAGCAATGAATTCTCTCAAAGGTGCTGAGTTGTCTCATAGTGAAAAAAAGGGGAATCTCTGGCCATCACTTACTGCCAGCGCTGGAGCTGGCATGACAACAGATGAGAGCCCATTTGATGAATCTTTCTGGCAGACTTCAGTATCCTTAAAATTTCCTTTTTTCAACTTGGGAAAAGATATTATATCCTTGAATGTTTCAAAATCCGAGAAGCATCTTGCTTTGATGTCTCTGGATGACAAAAAGCAAAACCTAATGCTGGAGATAAAAAATACATACGAAGACTTTCTGGAAGCCGAAAAAAATCTTGAAATTCAGGAACTTTATGGTCAAGCGACAAAGGAGAGGGTGGAAATAATTATGGAGAAATATCTTAACGGACTTATCAGCTATTATGAGTGGGATGCCGCCGAAAGGGAGCTGATTAGTAGCAGAAAAAATATAATATCGGCCAAAAGTCAGCTTTATAATGCTGCCGCCCGCTGGGAGAGATTTTCAGGGTTAGGTTTAGAGGAATAGATATATGAAAAAAATTATTGCAGCAATAATACTTGTTTTTCTTCTTGGCGGACTAATCTTTTTCAAAAAACCTCATAAGTCTGAAGGGGAATATCTGATACCAGTAAGCAGGGGAAATCTTGAGCTTAATATAAGTGCTTACGGTGAAGTCCGTCCCCGTAACCGGCTTGAAATTCATCCACCTTTTTCCGGCAGAATTGAGGAAATACTTGTTGGCGAGGGAGATATTGTTGGAGAGGGGAGCATTCTTGCCTGGATGAGTAGCCAGGATAGGGCTGCCCTGATAGATATAGCTCGCTCCAGAGGTGAGGCTGAGGTTCGGCGCTGGGAGGATGTCTATAAGAGAGCCCCTGTTATAGCCCATCTTGATGGTTTTATAATCCACCGCTGTGTTCAACCGGGTCAGAGCGTCGGTTCAGGTGAGGCTATATTTGTTATGGCCGACCAGTTAATTGTCCAGGCCCAGGTTGATGAAACAGATATAGGAAAAATCAGGAAGGGGTCTCAGGCCGTCATCCGTCTTGACGCCTACCCAGACATTAGGATACCTGGCGAAATAGAACATATATCCTATGAATCCCGGCTTGTAAATAATGTTGTTGTTTATACTCTTGATATACAGCCTTTGGAAGAATTTGAGTTTATTCGCTCGGGTATGAGTGCAGAGATTTTAATTACCCTAGAAAAAAGTGAAGATGCCTTGATTCTTCCTATTTCAGTAATAAGAGGTAGGCCTTCTGATGAGTATGTCTTGGTTTCCGGATCTAATTCAGAACCGGAAAAACGGAGTGTGGTTACAGGTATTCGTGACGGAGTAAACATAGAAATAAAAGAGGGACTTAGTGAGGGAGAGATGGTAGTTTATTCTATCGGCACTCTTCCTGCCGGCCGGAATTTCCGGCGGGGAGGTCTTCCCGGCATGGGCGGTTAATGTTCGAACTCACTAATCTTACTCGGCGCTACGCTTCGGGCCGGGCAGAGGTCCTGGCCTTAAACAATGTATCTCTCAAGATAGAGGCTGGGGAATTTGTTGCTATAATGGGTCCTTCTGGCTCTGGAAAATCCACTCTTCTACATATTCTCGGTCTTCTTGATCGTCCAGACTCCGGCAGTTTTAAATTGTTTGGAGTGGAAACATCAAGTCTTTCAGAAAATCGTCTAGCAGCCTTAAGAAGCGAGAGCATAGGTTTTGTATTTCAGATGTTTAACCTTCTTCCTCGCACCTCAGCAATCAGTAATGTTTCTCTTCCCCGGCTTTATGCCTCAAGGGAATCTGTGAAACGGGGTAAAGATCCGGCCGCTCTCTTAGAGGCTGTCGGCCTAGCAAAAAGAGCCAATCATAAACCCAATGAGCTATCCGGTGGGGAGAGGCAGCGTGTCGCTGTTGCCCGAGCTCTTCTTAATGATCCTTCAATAATTGTAGCTGATGAACCTACCGGTAATCTCGATACCAAGAGCACTAAAGAAATAATGGAAATTCTAAAGGATCTTCATAAGCAGGGTAAGACAATTATTATGGTTACCCACGAGGAAGATCTTGGAGCTATGGCTGAAAGGGTAATAAGACTCAAAGACGGAGAGAAATTTTCTGATACAAAATCAAAGTCTGAAATTTCTTCTTCTTCTGCTCCTTCCTTTCCTGACCTATCTTCACCACGTGCCTATTTGGGAATATCTAGGGTGAAGAGTTATTTATCCCAGGCCTTTAAAGGCCTTCTTGCCAACAAAACTAGGAGTTTTCTCTCAATTCTCGGAGTCCTTATAGGGGTTGCTTCTGTAATCACTATGCTGGCCCTTGGAGAGGGTGCTCGGGCCGATGTAAGAAGTACAATCTCCTCCATGGGGTCCAATGTTCTGAGTGTTCGTCCAAACTGGCGGGCTTCCCGGGGAAGGGATACTGCTCGGACTGCATTTTCAAGGTTTACTACTCAGGACGCTGAGCTTATTCGCAGGATTCCAAATGTTGCCGCTGTAAGTGGGGTGGTAACTGGTAATGCCCAGGCAATACATCTTGCAAATAGCAAGAGGACAAGAGTCCTCGGTGCCGAGCCTGGATACCAAGATATTTTCAACCTTCCTCCTATTAGTGGTCGTTTT
The DNA here is from genome assembly GCA_012511615.1 of Elusimicrobiota bacterium. GTDB lineage: Bacteria > CG03 > SLGR01 > SLGR01 > SLGR01 > JAAZFS01. Next base: position 5,586 of record JAAZFS010000068.1, read on the forward strand.
TTTACCCAGGAGGAAACTATCTCGCGCAGGCGGGTGGCTCTTATAGGAAAAACTGTAAAAGAAGAGCTTTATGGAGATGATGATCCTCTGGGGACTAATCTGCGGCTGGATAGGGTAAATTTCACTGTTATAGGTGTTCTTCCAGAGAGGGGAGCGACCGGATGGAGGGATATGGATGATGAGGTGATAATTCCCTTAAATACTGCCATGCACCGGCTCTTGGGGAAAAGATATTTAGATTACATAGATGTTTCCGCCGAGGAGGCCTATCTTAATTTTGTCCGCACCGAAACTCATACCATGCTTACCAGAGTTCATGGTCTGACTGGGCAAAATTCAGAGATGATTGAAGTAAGAAATACAGCAGAATTTCAGGAAGCAATTTCCGAAACTGCCAAGACCTTTTCCTGGCTTTTAGCCTCAATTGCCCTGGTAAGTCTTCTGGTCGGAGGGATTGGAATTATGAATATAATGCTGGTTTCCGTCGCCGAGCGGACCAAAGAGATAGGTTTAAGAAAGGCCCTTGGTGCCATAGAAAGAGATATACTTCTGCAATTTGTCATTGAGGCGGTAGTTATCTGCCTTGGAGGAGGTATCTTGGGTATAGTAGCTGGGAGTCTTGTTTCTAGTTTGTTATCTTCAATGGCTGGGTGGTCAATGAAAATATCCCCCTTGGTAGTTTTTCTGGCTTTTAGTTTTTCTGTTGGAGTAGGGCTAATATTTGGGATATGGCCGGCGTCCACTGCTTCAAAACTTAAACCCGTCGATGCCTTGAGATATGAGTGAATCTGCCCCTGAAACTTTTTCTTCCCCTAGAGGGTCTAAAAGAATAGAGCTTAAATTCTCTGAAAACCAGATCATTGAGCGAGCAATAGATAGGGACGAGGAAGCTATGGGCTACATATACGAAGAGTATTCTCCTCTAGTTTGGAGTCTAGCTCTCAGATATACAGGCAATCAAAGTCTTGCTGAGGATGCTTCAGCGGCAGTGTTTATCCGGTTATTTAAGAATCTCCACAAGTTCCGAGGAGAATCAGCCTTCAAAACCTGGCTTTATCGTCTTTCCATTAACACTATTATTAATTATGGGAGAAGAGAGAAGAAATTTAGAGCCGGCGAATTATTTGAGAATCATCTGGGAGAGGGAGATAAAACAGAAGAAATAGAGGCCAGAGATCTAGTCCAGCGCCTTCTTAAAAAACTGCCCCGCCGAGATGAAAAACTAATAATTATGAGAGAGATGGAAGGGATGACCTATCAGGAGATAGCAAATATATCGAATTTGAAACTCTCTACAGTGAAAACCCGGATATTTCGGGCGAGATTAAAGCTTAGAAAATTATATGAGGAAGAAGTATGACGTGTAGTAATAAAAATTTAAATAAATACATAGACGGAGATCTTGAGCCTGCAGCAGAAAAAAAACTTCTCAGCCATTTAAAGGTTTGTCCGACTTGTGCTAATACACTTAAATCCATGGAGAAAATGATAGGTGTTTTAAGAAATATTCCGGATTATGATAGAAGTCCTCCTCAATCGCTTAGAAGGAGGGTTCTAGGGGAAACTGCTAAAACCCGAGATGGGGCAGCTTTACTAAAATTGGGACTTACTTTAGCAACATTTATGATAATTGTCGGCTTTTTTTTCTTATTTACAGGAGACAAAAAGGCCAGTGAAATTCTTGAATATTCTGCGGCAAAACTTCAGGATATTTATGGGGAGACTGAAGAAATCAGTTCATATTACGAAGACGAATTGTTTACAGCGATTGTTATGATGATAGATTATTGATGGAGGAAAACTATGAGAAAATACTTTAAGTATTCAGGTGTTATCCTTGTTGTATTAATGATATTGTCCCTAAATCTAAATCTTTTAGCAATGGGCCGCCGAGATCAAGTTGGAAGGTCAGGCTCGGAAGAATTAGAACATCCTGCCTGGTCGCCTGGTAGGGGCGAAAAAGGGCACCCACAAAGGGGGCATATGCGCCATAAACAAGAAGATAGGGGCCCTAGGGGACCGAGAATGGGCAGAGGAGAATCTGCGCCGAGGGATTGGAGAAAAACTGCTTATAAACTTAATCTTACTTCTGAACAGATTAATTTGCTAAGAGAATTTCGTGATGACGAGATTTCTGTCAGAAGAAAACTTCAGGATAAGGAACGGATTCTTATAAAAGAGATGAGAGAACTCATTGCTTCGGACTCTATTGATAGTGAGAAGACTGACGAGCTCATCAAGAAATTTGCGGATAATCACTCAAAAATGATGCGACTGAGGATTGATTCACTCATTTATTTTAGGAATCTGCTTACTACAGAGCAGCGAGAGCTCTTGAAAGAAAGCCAGCTTTTTTAGTAAATAAATCACTCATAGCTCAAGTCAATCCATATTAGTGGATATAGACCTAGTCATTAGGTTGACAAACTGCCTTAATTTGATAAATTTTTATAAGCATATCAGTAAGCTCTGGAGGACTTATGAAAGCAGAAATAGATAGAATTGAGGATGGTAAACATCTTGTAATATATTTTGAAGGGGGCAGTCAGCTTGTTTTACCCAGAGAAGCTCTTGATTTTGAGACTTATGAAGGCCAGCATCTTAAGGTTAAGTTCAGCCCAGACCCAGAAAGTGAAGAAAAAACTCGTGAACGGGTAAGAAAACTTCGAGAAGAACTTCTTAACAGGACAAAAGAGAGAAAAGAAAAAAAATAATGAAAAAAAGTTCGCTTGTTCCGCTCTTATTTATTGTATTTAGCTTTTTCCTAAGCGCTTGCGTGAGTGTCGCTCGCCATAAAACTCATAACTCCAAATTTCCTGGGTATGAGCAGGATAGTACAGTTATGGAGATAGAAAGGGTTATGATGAATGCAGCTGTGATGCAAAGAGAGGGGAAAGTCCAACCAGTAAGAGATCTTTGCGACCGCGCTCTGACTCTTTTGATTAAAAACAAGGATAAGATTGAAGCAGCTGAATATGAGCGTCTTCATTCGGATGCTGCTTTTTTGAGAATAAAAGTTTCACACGAAAGAGATTCTATCTTAAGAACGGTGGAGAGTGATCTTTTCCCTCTTGTTTGGAATAGCCGCGTGGAAAAGTGGATTAACTATTTTACAGGTAGGGGGAGAGAAAGCTTTACACGAATGTTGGAGCGCTCTGCTTACTATACCGGATCAATTATCGAGGCTTTAGAAGAGAAAAATATGCCTCTTGATCTTATAGCACTTCCAATTATTGAATCAGGTTACAATCCATTTGCCACCTCTCGCGTTGGAGCCGTAGGCCTTTGGCAATTTATGGAGGCTACAGGCAAGCAGATGGGACTTAGGATTGATGATTGGGTGGATGAGCGAAGAGATCCCCATAAATCAACTTCGGCGGCCCTCAAGATGCTCTCTCAACTTCACGAGAGATTTGGTAGTTGGGAACTTGACCTTGCCGCATATAACCATGGGCCCGCCGCTGTAGCCAGAAGAGTCAGGCAGTGGGAAACCAACGATTACTGGGAACTTTTTCTACCCAGAGAGACGGAAGAGTTTGTTCCTAAGATTATGGCGGCAATTTTTATTATAAGAGAGCCGGAACTCTTTGGTTTTGAACCACTTTCTTCAAATCCTTACAGGTACAGAGAATTCAGAGTAACCGATGCACTGGATCTCAGGCAGGTGGCCGAATGGACTGCTAGTGATATAAAAGAGATACAGTCCCTTAATCCGGAACTAAAGCAGATATGCACCCCTCCAGGAAAAGAATATAGTTTAAAAATTCCTGAGACTGGCTACAAAATGTTTTCTACTCATTATTTTGCTAGTGAGGAGAAATATCTTACTTCAAAAGAGATAGAAAGACGAGTAAGAAAGGTCATATATCACAGGGTGAGTTCTGGAGACACACTCTGGTCAATCTCGCGTAGGTACAATGTTAGTATTAGCAACTTGAAAAGTTGGAATAATCTGAGGACGGATCTTATCCGACCCAGGCAGCAAATCAAAATATACCGGCGTGGGGGTTGAACTCCTTTCTGGTCCTCCAGGATCCGGAAAGAAAGAGTATATCAAGGAAAAAATATCTGCTTACCTCAAGAGGGGAGAAGATCCTTCCCAGATTACGGTAATATCTAACTCCCAAGTAGCCTCTGAGAATTTTCATAGGTTTTTGCTATCAGAGACCGATTCTTCAAAGGGAATTTATACAGAGAGTGTGAC
>JAAZFS010000069.1 GCA_012511615.1 Elusimicrobiota bacterium
ACCATGGTGATGGAGAAGTTAAGACAGATAAGTCCGGAAACATAAGACTTAAGGATATAGGACTTTTTCTAAAGAAAGAAATTGAGAGTTATTTTATAGGCCAAGGTCTTAATATAAATATAAAGTATTTTGAACCCAGTTATATGATAAGAGGGATACCTGCCAATGCTGCAGATTCACTTTATTGTGTCCACTTGGCTCAGAACGCCGTTCATGCAGCAATATCTGGACGAACAGATATGCTAATAAGTCGATGGAATGCTCACTATGTTCATGTGCCCATATCAATGACTGTAAAGGGAAGTAAAAAGGTATCTCCTGCAGGAAGACTCTGGCGGACTGTTATGGAGGCTACTGGACAGCCCTACAGCTTTTTTGTTCCAAAATCAAAAGTATAGTTTTTTAGCTGTAGTTAATATTTTCTCTAAAAACATATTAAGTTTTTCAAAAAAATATTTAAAATAGTACTTGGTGCAAAGTAAAAACTTTAAAAAAATTCCGATCTACTTACTGGCAAGCCTCCTGCTAGCCTTGGCTGTATTTTTCTTTATTTATATATGTTTTATTAAACCAGATGGAATTTATAAGTCTTTACTAGTAGCTGAAAAAACCGAAATTTTTCCTGGGGAAAGAGAGGTTAAGGCCCTGAAAGAGGCCTATGATGAAATAAGTGGGGTTGAGATAAGAGAGGGAGATTGGAGTTTTTTACTTAAAGATCGAGTCTTTTACTGGGCTGGAGGCAGGCTGCTACCAGAAGACTTAATTAAAGATAAAAAAAACTACGATCTGTATAAGTTTTACGATTATCCGCTTCAACTACCGAAAGATCTGGTAAAACCCTCTAAAAGAGAAAAGATGATTAAGGACTTAAGGAGTAGCGTCCGAGTTTGCAACTGTTTTTTAGATACACTTTACGAGGGGACTTCGTATAAGGAAATCAGAAAAAATATAGAAACTATTTCTTTTTTGGGCTTTAGTGTGAATGTCCATAAAAAAATAGTAGCTCCTTTGAGAAAAATTGAAGAAGAAATATTTAACTTAAAGGCCCAGGATGAAAACCTGGAGAAATTTATAAAAAATTTGAAAAGAATAGATTCTTTAAGCTGGAGGAATGTAGATAAAAGTGTAAACAGAAGTCTTCACAGCTATGGAATAGCTATAGATTTAATACCCACCAAGACGGGTGGCCGGCAAATATACTGGGCCTGGACCCGGCATCTTAATAGCCAGTGGTACAGCGTCCCCTATGAAAAGAGGTGGATGGTGCCAGAGGAAATAGTTGAGATTTTTGAAAAGTATGGATTTGTCTGGGGAGGGAAGTGGGTCTTCTACGATAACATGCATTTTGAATACCGGCCGGAGCTTTTAATTTTCGCTGGGAGAAGCGTAGAAACTCCTTAGATTATATAAAATTATTTAATATGTGCTCCTAAATAAAGGGGACTATTTAAAGTTTTAGCCCGCTCGCCTGCTGAATAATGATAATCAGATAGCAAACTCTAGAAAGAGAGGCTTGACAAAGCTAATGAGAAAGATTATCATTAGCAATAAGCAGGAGCAAATAATGCCAAAAGGAAGAAAAAGACAAAACCGCAAAAGAATAGGCCGATGGACTGCACAGAGGTTGGCGGTCCTGGATGAGTTTCTTCAGGGAGGCGAGCACTTGAGCGCCAGAGATGTTTATCAGAGGCTGAGAGAGAAAGAGATAAACTTAGGGATAGCGACTGTCTATAGGAGTTTGGATTTCTTAATTGAGATTGGTCTACTTAGGCAGTATGACTTCGGAAGTGGCGAGGCAAAGTATGAACTGAATGATGATGAGGCGGATCAGCACCATCATATGGTTTGCAGAGTCTGTGGTAAGGTAATTAATTATTCTAAGTTTGTTAAAAGAGGATTGAGTTTGGTGAAAGATATAAAGATGGAGTTAGAGAAAAATTACGGTTTTAAAATAAACTCCCATCAGTTTGAGTTCAGGGGGGTTTGCGGGGTTTGCGGAGACTAAGGATTTAAAAAAATACTGATAAAGGATTATCAGTATCTAAGGAAAAAAGTAAAAAATAAAAGGAGGTATGTTAGATGCCTAGAGGAGATAGAATGGGACCCATGGGTCAAGGACCTATGACAGGACGCGGAGCAGGTTATTGTGCAGGATATCCATCACCGGGTTTTATGAATGTTGGACCTGGCGGCGGAGGCCCTGGTTACGGTAGGGGATTTGGAGCTGGTAGAGGCTTTGGTGGTAGGAGAGGATTCAGGGCTGGTGGAGGCTTTGGAGCCGGAAGAGGATTTGGCTACGCCAGAGGCGGAGGTGGAGGCTGGGGTTACAGAAACCGCTATTACGCAAGTGGAGTGCCCGGATGGGCAATGGAAGAGGGAATGTATCCAGCTGATGGACCAGCATATTATCCGACAGAAGTAACTCCTGAGGAAGAGGCTGAAGTACTCAAGAGAGAGAGCGACTACCTCAAGGAAGAACTGAAAGTCATTACAGACCGTCTGAAAGCACTTGAGAAAGACGGTAAAAAAAGCAAGTAAGCTTTAAGTAAAAATAGCAGGAGACAGTAATTATGGGTAGCTGTCTCCTGCCTTTATTTAATATTAGGAGAGAAGAAATGAAAATTTGTATGTCATCTAAGGGAATGGGTTCTGATGCAATGCTTGATCCGCGCTTTGGCCGGTGTGCGTATTTTGTGATTATTGATTCTGAAACTGAAAAAGTGATTGATGAATTTGAAAATCCGGCGGCGACCGCTGATCATGGTGCAGGAATTTTGGCGGCTCAGGCAGTTATGGAAAAAGAACCGGCTGCTGTTATTACTGGAAATGTTGGTCCTAATGCCAGCAGTGTTTTACATAATGCTGATATTAAGGTTTATACTTTTGCCGGATTTGAAGGGACTCTTCTTGAAGCCTTGGCTAAATTTAAAAAGGAATCACCTGAGGCGGCAGATGGTCCGACAGTAGATGGGCATTTCGGTTTAGAGTAAGTAATTAATAGGATTTGAAATGAAGGTTTTTCTTGAATGCTATCCTTGTTTTCTGCGCCAGGCGCTTGATTGTGCAAAAATATCTTCGGATGATCCAAAGATTCATAAAGAAGCGGTTGATTCTGTAATGAAGTGCCTGCTTTCTTGTGATGCAGACAGCACTCCTCCGCAGATAGCCAAGGGTATATATAGCGAATTAAAAAGAGTCACCGGAAATCCCGATCCCTACTATGAAATTCGTAAGGAAGATAATGCAAATATGCTTGCTAAATACGATGAATTTAAGGAGAGGGTTGCGGAGGCTAAAGATGGTATCAGGGCAGCTTTGAGATTAGCTGTCGCTGGGAATATTCTAGACGATGGTACGGGAAGTAAGGAAGAGCATCAGGAAATCGGTGGGATTGAGTTTTTTCTCAACCAGGCCCCAGCAGAAGAAGAAATTCAGGAGATAAAGGATGCTTTTAAGAAAGCGAAATCTCTCTTGTATTTGGGGGATAATTCCGGCGAAATTGTCGCGGATAAAATTCTCATAGAAAAGTTAAAAGAGGAATACCCCTCGCTTGATATTACATTTGTAGTAAGGGGAGAGCCAGTAATTAATGATATAATTATGGAAGATGCTTTTGAAGTGGGAATAACAGACCTGTGCGAAGTTATAGATAATGGAGATTCTTCTCCAGGGACTGATTTGTCCAGCTGCTCAGAGGAATTTTTAGAAGCTTATGATAGGGCTGATATGATTATCTCTAAAGGTCAGGGTAATTATGAGACCTTAAGTGGAAGCAAGGATTCCAGGATTTTCTATCTATTGGTGGCAAAGTGTCCGGTGATTGCCCGGGATCTTGAAACAGAGCAAGGGACAATGATAATAAGAAGAGTTAAGAATTAAATGCCTATATTTGAATATAAATGTCTAAATTGTGGTGAAAACTTTGAAATTCTTGTGATTCCCGGTAGAGAGGAAGAAGAAGCAGTATGCCCCAAGTGTGCTAGCGAAAACATAGAGAAGAAATTACCGCTTTTAGGGAATATGAGAAATTCTCGGCAGTCAAAAAGTTTTGGCTGCTCCCAGGCTTCAGGAGGCTGTGATATGCCTAAAAGGTGCTGCGAATTGTGAAGCTACTTGTCTTGTATGACAATAGGGCCGTCTCGGAAGAATGGGTTAAGGGTTGGGGTTTCTCAGTCTTGATAGAAAATCAAGATGGTGAAAGCCTCCTATTTGACACCGGTGAAAAATGGAGCAGTTTACTAAAAAATATGACTGCTGCAAAAATCGACCCTATGACTATAGAAAACCTTACTTTTTCACATGCCGACTGGGATCATAAGGGCGGTGCTGAGGGGTTTTTGAAAGTTAATAGGGAAGTTAATGTTTTTCTTCCTGAATTTTTCCCCTCTGACTTTAAGGAAATTTTAAAAAACTTAGGACATGCTTGGGAAGAGGTAGGAACTAGGCCGACTGAGCTCATTAAGGGAGTCTATGCTACTACATCTTTTTATACTGAAGGAAAACCTGCAGAGCTTGGACTTGTACTAAAAGGAAGTTCCGGCTTAAGTCTTGTCACGGGGTGCGCTCATCCGGGCATAGTTAGAATGGTTGTTGAATCTAATAAAGTTTTTGGTGAAAAAATAAAGACAGTGGTCGGTGGATTTCATCTTAAGGATTTTTCTCTGGATAAAATAGGTGAAATTATTGAAGACTTGAAGAAAGAGGGAGTCGAAAAATTTGCGCCTGCTCATTGTACAGGCGGAGAACAGATAGATGAATTTGAAAGAATTTGTGGGGGGAAATTTATTAAAATGGCTAGTGGAGAAAAATTAAGAATATAAGGAGTTGTTATAAATGAAAAAGGCTGCAATTTCTACAGATACGGGGATGGTCTCCGAACATTTTGGCAGATGTCCGGAGTTTACAATTATTGAGTTTGAGGCTGGCGAATTAAAGAAAAAAGAAACTATTGCCAACCCTGGGCATCATCCGGGATACCTACCTGAATTTCTAAAGAAAATGGGAGTTGGCTATATTGTAGCAGGCGGCATGGGTATGAGGGCCCAGAATCTTTTTAATGCTGCCGGTATAGAAATTATTGTAGGCATAAGCGGAAGTATTGATGAGGTTGTCCAGAAAATTCTGGATGGAAGTCTGGCAGGGGGAGCAAGTCTTTGCAGTCCGGGGAAGGGAAAGAGTTATGGGATTCCCAGGACAGAGGCGGAGATAGATGGTAAAAAGTATTCTGGAAGCCACAAGGATTTGGAAGAAGAAAATAAGTGATAGATGGGCCCGGCCCTGCAGGAAGAATAAAAGTTAAGGAGTGAAAAAAATGAAAGTAGCAGTAACAGCAGCAGGTGGATCTTTAAGTGCACAGGTAGCACCTAATTTTGGCAGGTGTGAGTATTTTATGATTGTAGATACAGATACTATGAAGTTTGAACCGGTTAAAAATCCGGCCGCATCCATGATGGGCGGAGCCGGTCCAGTAGCTGCAAAGCTTATCAAGGATAAGGGTGCCCAGGTTCTTCTGACAGGTGTGGTAGGTCCCAATGCTCAAGGAGCACTACAGCAGTACGGAATTGAAGTCTTAACCGGAGTGACGGGAACAGTAAAAGAAGCAGTAGAGAATTACGCCAAAAAATAGTATATAAATTGAGACAAGGAAAATAAGGATTTGTGGGAAATTAAAATAGTATATGCTTCTTTAAGGATGGGCGTAAGGAGTGGTAAGTAAATGAAGAAAATTGCTATAGCTTCCGGAAAGGGAGGGACGGGGAAGACTACACTATCTCTTATGCTTTCCCAGCTCCTTTCAAAGGATAAAAAAGTCCGGTTGCTTGATTCTGATGTGGAAAATCCGGATTGTCATCTCTTACTGGATGTGGTGGAACAAAAAAGCCGTGAAATTAATGTTTTTAAGCCATTAATTGATCTGGAAAAATGTACTTTTTGCGGTAAGTGCCAAGAAGTTTGTGAGTTTAACTGCCTCTTGGTGATGCCAAAGGATGTCATGTATTTTAAGGAACTCTGCCATCCTTGTAGGGGCTGTCTTCTTGTCTGTCCCGAAGGGGCCATAAGTGAGGGAGAGCGTAAGGTTGGATACCTGCACACTGGAAAAATTAATGAAAATTTCTATTTTGATTATGCCATAATGGACGTGGGTGAGGCCCGAGCCAATCCCTTGATAGAGGAGTTGAAAGAAGGCATAGTTGGGGATGAAGATTATGTAATCATTGATGCTCCACCGGGCGCCAACTGTCCTATGGTTGAGGCAGTTAGGGATTCAGATTATACGGTTCTTGTTACTGAGCCTACACCCTTTGGGCTTTATGATCTAAAAATTGCTGTGGGGGTCTTGGGAGAGCTGGGCCTTAAATGTGGTATTGTAATCAATCGTTCAGAAGAGGATGACGGCATTATAGAAGATTACGCCGAGTCTGCGGGTCTTGAAATTATTGCAAAGATACCCTTTTCTCGGGAGTTTGCTTCTCTTTATTCTAAAGGCATTATTGAGGAGAATTTCTTCCCGGGTCTTGCAGATGACCTCCTGGAATTTTTTTCTTAGGGAAATTTTAAGTTCCTGGATTTCTTAAGAAATTTTATCTCCAACTCTATTGAAATTCTTGAAAAATGATGGATGTATTTGAAAGCGATTATGAAAAATACGATTCATGGTATGACAGGAATAAGTTTGTCTTTGAGTCAGAGCTGAAGGCCTTAAGAAAATTTGAATTAAAAGGCAGGGGTCTTGAGATTGGAGTAGGAACGGGCAGGTTTTCCCAGGCGCTTGGTATCGGAGAAGGAATTGATACTTCTAAAAATATGCTGAAATTGGCCCAGGATCGTGGAGTTAAGGTGAAAAAAGCATATGCAGAATCCTTGCCCTATGAAAATAACACTTTTGATTATGCGGCAAGCATAACCAGTTTAAGTTTTTTGAAAAATCCCTTCCTAGTATTTAAGGAAGTTCATCGGGTTTTGAAAAGTCCGGGGCTCCTGCTTGTGGGAATAATCCGGAAAGACAGTCCCTGGGGAGATTATCATATGAAAAAAGAGACTGGTTTTTTTCAGGAGGCTCGTTTCTTCTATCCAGAGCAAGTGATAGATTTATTTGAGAAAACAGGTTTTACATATAAAGCGGCCTATCAGACGCTTTTTAAGGGTCCAAAAGATTCTGATACTAATGTAGAGATAGCGGTTGAGGGATACGATAAAGGAAGCTTTGTCGTACTTGGAGGAGAGAAATGAAAGAGGTCTTAGTAATAAGCGGCAAGGGTGGTACTGGCAAGACGTCAATTACTGCTGCGGTCGCCGAATTGTTTGATAATATACTTCTTGCAGATTGCGATGTAGATGCTCCAGATTTGCATATGCTTCTAAAACCAAGAATAATAGAGACAGATATATTTATGGGTGGGAAGTTTCCTATCATTGATAGAGATCTTTGTATAAAGTGTGGTACCTGCAGAGAAGTATGTGGTTTTGGGGCTATTAGTGAAGATATAGTGGTAGATCCCCTGGCCTGTGAAGGATGTGCAGTATGCTCATGGAACTGTCCTCAGGAAGCCATTACCATGATACAGAAAGAGGCAGGGCGTAGATACTATTCAGAAGTAGGGCCTGGACATATGGTTCATGCTCTTCTTAAACCCGGCGAGGAAAACTCCGGAAAGTTAGTTGCCGAAGTAAAAAAGAAGGCTAATGCTATAGGTGAGGAAAAATCCTATAAGCTCCTTATCACAGATGGGCCTCCGGGAATAGGTTGTCCGGTTATCGCCTCTTTGAGTGGTGTGGATTTAGCTGTTGTAGTGACAGAGCCGACAAAGAGTGGTATACATGATATGGAAAGAGTCCTTGCCACAGCCAAGCATTTTAAAACACCGGTCAAGGTGGTAATTAATAAGGCTGATTTAAATGAGGAAAATACCCAGGCCTTGAGGGAGGGTCTGGCGGAAAAAGACATAGAGGTAATGGCGGAGGTTCCCTACTCCAGGAAATTTACCGAAGCCTTGAGGGAGGCTAAAACAATAGTAGAATATGCCCCTGAGTCCGAGGAGTCGCGGGCTGTAAGAAAAATCGCAGAGGCGATTGGAGAGTTTGCTGGTATTGGGTTAAAGGAGAAAGGGTAAACTTATGAAGAAGTTTTTTAGAAGAGGCCTTGAAGGCCTAGTATTAGGGACACTGATTTTTGTATCCGGATGTGTAAAAACTACACCAGCGGTTGTCGAAGAATTAGTAGATGTCCAAGACGTACAAGTAGTTGAAGTACAAAATGTGGGCTTTGATGTAGACGATACACTGCTTTTTTCAACTCCAGCATTCATGAAAGGATTTGAGAGCGATACCCGTCCTTTTTCCAAGGAGTTCTGGGAAGTAGTAAATGTTTCTGACCCAGGAAATAGTATTGTTAAAAAATCAGTTGAAAAAATCCTTATAGACCATCAGGAAGCAGGAGATGTTATATATATTATCACTGCCAGAAAGCCCTACAATGGCCACGTTATGAAAGAATATCTTAGCGAAGAATTCTCAGTCCCGATAGAGAACATCTACTTTGCTCCAGACGGTAAAACAGAATTGATGATTGACCTAGAAATGGATATTTTTTACGGAGACGCTGACACAGATATAACCGACGCCTATGACGCAGGAGCCATCGCCTATAGGATAGAGAGATCCACTGAGTCATCCTATACTGAAAAATATAATCCTGGTAAATATGGAGAGCCGATTATAGAAAACTCTGAATGGTAAAGGGAAAATAAACACCCTAGCGAATTAGAAAGAGAAGGGCGAGAATGGTAAATAATCCTGGCAAGTTAGATAAAGAACTTGCAGAAAGCGATAAGCGGATAGAAGAGAGGATGAAGAAAGTTGGACAAAAGTATGTCGTCCTCTCAAACAAGGGCGGTGTAGGCAAGACTACCTTAAGTGTACAGCTTGCCACGGTTCTCGCTGAGAGCGGGGCTTCTGTAGGCCTACTTGATGCGGATATTCATGGGCCCTCCACGGTAAAGGCATTGGGCTTGGAGACTGAACGCCTGAAGGACGGGGGTAATGACTCTATCCTTCCTGTTGAAAAAGGAAACCTGAAACTTATGTCAGTCGGCTCCATGCTACCTGGAAAAGATGCCCCGCTTCTATGGAGGGGCCCCATGAAATCCAACCTTATCAGGCAGTTTATCTCCAATGTAGAGTGGGGTGAGTTAGATTATCTTATTGTCGATTCATCTCCTGGCACTGGCGATGAGCCTATGAGTGTTTTTCAGATGATACCCGATATTTCTGGGGCTGTAATAGTAACTACGCCTCAGGATATGGCTCTCTTGGATTCAAGAAAGTGCGTGTCTTTTCTAAGGACAATGGAGATACCCATCAGTGGAATAATAGAAAACATGAGTGGATTGACCTGTCCTTCTTGCGGCCATGAAATTCAAGTATTTGGCAAGGGTGGTGGTGAGAAAGCAGCAGAAGAACTGGGCGTTCCATTTCTTGGAAGGCTACAAATGGATCCACTTATTATGGATTCTATGGACCAGGGAATAAATTGTATTAAGGCCCATCCGGATTCAGAGTTTGTCCGCTCATTAAGGGAGATAGTAGAGAAAATAATAGGTAAAAAACTTGAAAAGAAATAAAAAAATCTTATTGATTTTCAATTCAAATCCGTATGATGGTACTGATGTTACCTGGAATGGTCTCCGTCTGGCAGGCCAGCTATTAGAAGAGCAAGCCCAGGTGAAAATATTTCTGATGAACGATTCGGTTGATTTGGCCCGGGCTTCAATAAAGCCTCCAGAAGGATATTTTGATCTGGGGGAAATCCTGAAAGAACTTATTGATAAAGGGGTGGAGGTGGGTGGCTGCGGGTCATGCGTGGCCAGATGCGGTATCAATAAGAATGAAGGATATTTTTCCGGCGTGACTCAACTGAAAATGTCGGATCTTGCTAACTGGACCTTGTCGTCAGATTTGGTGCTTAATTTATAGGTTTTCTCCGGTAGTTTTACTTTCCAATTGCTAGCCTAAGGCAACTCTATCAAACTGTGCTAAGCGCTTAGGGCTTGACAAGACTAATGAGAAAGATTATCATTAGCAATAAGTAGAAACAGATTAGGTGGCATTAAAGAAAAAAACACCGCAAAATTTTCTATGAGTATTAGTGAAATACTATAGACGCTATAGAAACTATAGAAAAATTCGGCAGAGTTAAGTTCCACCGAACTTTAGCGAAATATAGTGAAATATAGTGAATTCAGTGAAAGTAAAAAAGGAGGATAGAGATGCCAGCAGGGGACGGAACAGGACCTAGAGGGGATGGCCCTCGTACTGGACGGGGATTGGGTGGCTGTGGTAGGGGAGAGGGAAAAGAGGCAGTCGACCGCCAAGCAGATAGGGAGAGACGAGGAAAAAGAGGACCCGGCAGAGGTGGTCAGGGTAGAGGTGGAGGCAAAAATAATAGATAAAGACTAAGAGTATTCGCTAAATATTTTTAGCATTTTTAAGTTTTTTTGTGAAAGATCATGAGTAAATTAATTAAAGTTAGCGAAATGAAAAGTGGAATATCCGGCCGCGTCGTGAAGGTAGCCGGCGGTATGGGGCTTCAGAAAAAACTGGAGAATTTGGGACTTCGCCCGGGAACAAGGCTAAAAAAAGTTAGTCAGCAAATAATGAGGGGACCAGTTATGGTTCGCGTAGGCCAGACTCAGATAGCTATGGGATGTGGCATGGCCGACAAGGTATTTGTTGAGATAGATTAAAATGAAAACCCTACCGAAAAAAATACTATTAATAGGTAACCCCAATGTAGGGAAAAGTGTTATATTTTCCAGGCTAACTGGAGCTAATGTAATAGTATCCAACTATCCGGGAACTACCGTGGAGTTTACCGAAGGCCTGATGCGCATTGATGGTGAGGATATAAGAGTAATTGATATTCCTGGTATCTATGCCCTTGACCCGATCTCCGAAGCCGACAAGGTTGCAGTTAGAATGCTTGACGAGTCCAATCCAGAAGATACCGTTATTATTAATGTAGTCGATGCGACTAACTTAGAAAGAAATTTAAACCTTACTCTTCAGCTTTTGAAGAGAAAAATCCCCATGTTGGTAGTCTTGAATCTATGGGATGAGTGTCAGCATTCTGGAATTGAGATAAATCCTGATATTATCAGTAAAATAATCGGAGTACCTTGTGTAACTACCTGCGGAATTTCTGGTGAAGGTATAAAAAATCTGGTAGATGAGCTCTCTTCTGCCAAAATATCCGACTTTAAATACAAGTCTGGCGAACGTTGGAATGAAATCGGAAAAATTATTGAGAAAGCTCAGAAAATTTCCCGGCGCCGTCATCGCTTTACCGAAGTCTTGAGTGATTTAACAGTAAATCCTTTTACTGGTATTCCTTTTGCTCTAATTGTAGGTTTCATATCATTCTGGCTAATCCGGCTTATGGGAGAGGGACTGATTGAATATGTGGCTGAGCCACTTTTTGATAGACTTTGGCTTCCCGTTATGGAGAGACTGTCAGTTTTTCTGGGGGGGAGCGGTTTTATCCATAGTCTGGTAGTTGGTGATTTGATAGGTGGAGCCATAGATTTTGAACAGTCTTTTGGTCTTTTTACAACCGGTCTTTTTGTACCCTTGGGGGTGGTCCTTCCATATGTGTTTTCTTTTTATTTTATACTTTCTATCTTGGAAGATACGGGCTACTTGCCAAGACTGGCTGTCCTGGTGGATAATGGCATGCATAGGGTGGGCCTACATGGATTTGGCATAATACCTATGCTGGTAGGCTTTGGATGCAATGTCCCAGGGGCCCTATCAACAAGAATAATGGAAACCCGGCGTGAGAGGTTTATTGCCATGACACTTATGGCGATAGGAATTCCTTGTACGGCACAGATTGCCGTGGTTGCGGGTTTACTTGGGGAATACGGGGCTGGGGGGCTCTTCCCGGTCTTTCTAACTCTCTTTATTGTCTGGGTAAGTCTGGGCGTAATTATGAATAAACTTATCAAGGGTACTGCTCCGGAACTCTTTCTTGAGATTCCTCCCTACCGCTTGCCTTATTTCAAGGGACTTCTAAAAAAAGTCTGGATGAGAATTGTATGGTTTTTAAAAGAGGCTATCCCCTGGGTTTTATTTGGAGTTCTTCTAATAAACCTTATGTTTACTTTTGGAATAATAGACTTTATAGGCAGGATCTTCCAGCCGATTATCTCAGGTTTACTGGGACTTCCTGAAGCTGCCACTGGCGCACTTCTGGTAGGTGTCTTGAGGAAAGATGTTGCGGTTGGAATGTTGGCTCCCCTGGCAATGACTAAGAAAGAACTTATTATAGCCAGTGTCGTTTTGACAACTTATTTTCCCTGCGCCGCAACTTTCGCAGTCCTACTAAAAGAGTTTGGATTAAAAGATATGCTTAAGGCTACTCTTATTATGATTACGGTAACTCTTATTGTAGGTACTAGTCTTAATCTTATACTCTGACAGTTTTTTACAGTAAATTACTAGAAACTTTTCTCGTTTAGGGCTTGTAATCAAGGGATATTTATCTTAGAATCAAGTTAATACTCAATTAACAAATAAATGAGAAAAAAAATACTTATAGTAGACGACGAGAAAGATATCGTACAGATAATCAAGTTTAACCTGGAAAAAGCCGGTTATGAAGTTGAGCAAGCCTATTCCGGGGGATCCGCGCTCGATAAAATAGATAGTGAAAAATTTGATTTGATACTTCTTGATATAATGCTTCCAGGCATAGATGGTTATGAGATATGCCGGAAACTAAAGAGCTCAGAAGAAACCCGTCATATTCCTGTCATAATGCTTACTGTAAAATCGGACGAGCGAGATATTTTAAAGGGACTGCAGCAGGGGGCTGACGATTACCTAACTAAACCTTTCAGTATTCCCATACTAATTGAGAAAATAAAGAATTTCCTTTTAAAGCAGGAAAATAAATTTTCTTCAGACAAAATAAACTATAAAGGACTTGAGCTTGATCTTCAAAAGTTTACCATGAGTATAGATTCAGGTCCCGGCATAGACTTGTCTGCGACAGAGTTTAATATACTGAAACTGCTTATTGAAAATCCTGGTAGAATATTTGACCGGGCGGAAATCATCAGTAATGCCTGGAAAGATTCAAAGGGATCCAGCGAAAGAGCAGTCGATGTGCATATCTCGGGCCTAAGAAAAAAATTAGGAGAAAAAGCCTGGCTACTCGAAACCGTTCGCGGTCTTGGCTACCGTTTTAGCGAAAACGATTAAGGCCCCATGAGCGGCGCATTCAAAAAACTTTTCATTAACCACCTGATTGTAATATTGGTATCCTTTATATACCTATCAATACTTATTCTTTTTCCACTCAAGGGTTATTATCAGGATATGGTTGCAGAAAAACTTGAGATGACAGGTTCTCTAGTAAGTGAACTGGTTATAGAAGAACTATCTAATGATGAAAAAGACCTGCTTAATACCAGAGTTCAGGAAATCTCAGAAATATTAAATGTAGGTATCGGCATAATTGACTCGGAGAGGCTGGTGATTGTGGATTCCGAGGGGAATCTGGACCACCGCAAGCACCACGAGATAGGACGGGCCCTGTCTGGAGTAAAGGGAAGAGCAGTTAGGTTGAGTAAAACCACAGGAATAAAAAACCTATATGTGGCCCTACCTTTATTTGAGGGAGACTGTCAGACCGGAGTAGTTCGGGTCTCAATGCCCCTTTTGGAAGTTAATGAAAGAATTAGTCATATCTATAAAATTATTATAGTCTGCGTATTTTTTGCGATTCTTATAGCTGTTATTCTTAGTTTTATTGTCAGCAGGACCCTGGCAAAACCTTTGGTTGGAATGAAGAATACGGCGGAAGAGATGCTGGGGGGAGATTACGGAAAAAGGCTGGATGAAAGTTCTAAAGATGAAGTGGGTATGCTGGCTAGAAGTTTTAATACCCTCTTTGATGAAATGCAGAAAAATATGAGCCTGATAATCAAGGACCGGGAGGATTTGTCTACCATACTGGCAAGTATGACCGAGGGAGTACTTGTGCTGGATAGGGAGGGACAGATTCTTGTATGGAACCAGGCTTTCAAGGATATGTTCGAAACAGAAGATAATCTTGATGGAAAAGGTTTTAGCCAAGTAATTGATGATGAAAATATTAAAGAGATTATATGGGGGGCAATAAAAAGTCCTGACCCAGAGAGTATAGAGGTAGTTTCTGGCGAAGGAGAGGATCGGGTTTTCCTGATACAGTTATCTTATATAGAAAGTAGGATTAATGAAATTACGGGGATGGTTATAGTTTTTCACGATATCTCGCAAATAAAAAAGTTTGAACTGATAAGATCTGACTTTATTTCAAATGTATCACACGAGCTGAAAACACCGATAACAGCAATCGGAGCTTCAGCAGAAACTCTTCTCAGCGGCAATATAGAAAACCTTGAGGAAATGAATAGGTTTATAAGAATAATCCAGGGCCATTCTTTGCGATTGAATAATATTGTAAATGATCTTCTGCTTCTTTCAAAAATTGAATCCGAGGAATATGTTCCAGGATTTAAGGCCCTTAATTTGGAGCAGATACTTAGAAAATCCCTCCTGACCTTTGAAGAAATTATCAAGAAGAAAAATCTTGAACTCGAGGTTGAGATTCCTGAAGACATTAAGATGGTTTTGGGAGTAGAGAACAATATTGAGCAAGTTGTTGTGAATCTTATCGATAATGCTGTGAAATTTACTCCTGAAGGGGGAGAGATAAAAATCGCACTAGAGAACCAAGAGGAAACGGTGGTTATTACTGTTTCAGATAGCGGAATAGGTATTCCTGCAAATCACTTTGATCGTATTTTTGAAAGATTTTATCGGGTTGATACGGCCAGATCTCGCGAAATTGGAGGTACCGGGCTGGGTCTATCGATAGTTAAGCATATAGTCCAACTTCATGAAGGAAAAATTACTGTAAGAAGCCAACCCAGGAAGGGGACGGAGTTTAGGGTAATCCTGCCTTCAGCCTAAATTAGAATTTTATAAGGATGTCCAGAATCAGGTTTGCTGCTTCATCGCATCTGTTTGCGGCCCTGTTTAGATGGCGATAGACTTCTCTCATCTTAAGCATGTAAGATGTTTCATATTTCCCATTGAATAAGTTGGCCAGAGCCTCAAGATAAGTATGGTGCATATGTTTCTGGGTTGTCTTTGTTTTCAGGGCCCGTTCTTTGGCAATGCTGGGCAAGTCTTTTAAGTTTTTAATGGAATCATAAAGTTCAAGCGAACCTCTTTCAAGAATTTTTGCCATCATGCATAATTCGGGAGTAGGTTTAACGTTGAATAAGTTAATTTCTTCTACGGCAATGTTCGCATAGTCAATAAGATTATCTACTTCTCTTGAGAGGGCAAAAAGGTCTTCTCTATCCATTGGGGTTATGAGGGTTTTGTTGAGATTTTCAATCAGTACTCTGCGGGCATCGTCTGCTTCTCTTTCAAGTAAGTTTATTTTTTCTGCAAGTGAGTTGTCTTCTGCATTCCCGTCAACATAAATTCTTAAAAGCTTATTTCCTTCATAGACAATTGAAGAATGTTTCTCCAACATACTATAAAAATCCGGTTTCTCTCTTTTAAAAAATTTAAATAATTTCATATACTAAACCTCCATCTATACAAG
>JAAZFS010000070.1 GCA_012511615.1 Elusimicrobiota bacterium
GCTTTTTTAACAGCATTAGGCATATAGGCGGCAGACTGTGTATGTGGAAGGGCTAAAAATATAACATCTGCAGATTCTATAGTCTCAGGAGTCGGATGTTTCATAACCGAAGAGACTGCAGGCTTTAAATCAGGATATATATCAGAAATATCCTTGTCCGCATCCGCCCGAGAATAAAGATCACCTATCTCAACATGAGAATGACAGGATAATATTTTAACCAATTCCCGACCAACCAATCCATTTGCGCCAACAACTGAAGCCTTTAATTTTTTCATAACATTACCGCCAATGCAAGTCCCGTAAAAGATATAAGAAAAGGTGTACCAATAAGAAATAAAAGAAACACCGCCCAGGGAAGAAGAGATACTGTAAGTGCTTTATGTGATTCTAATCCGTAAATACCCTCTAAGAGACGAATCAGAATATAAAGTGACCACAAGAAAAAAGCCAGCATAAGAGGCAGATAGATAAAACCTTTAGTATTTGGAAACACTAGCGATAGTATCAAGGCGGTGGGGGTAAGAAAAAGAAAAGGAAGAGCTGCGAAAGGCAAAACCTTAAAAAAACGCAGAGACCGTCCTGGAGCCCCCATCATTTCTGCAAAATAATTATAGAGCGCCGAAAGAATCCATAGAAAAAACACTGAAAAGACAAAAAGAATAGGAATAAAAAAAAGCGGCGTAATCCCAGTTGTTGCACTGCCACCAGACAAGAAAAGTAAATTTCCCACATAAAAGGAAATAAGGGAGCAAAAAAGGAGAAAAAAACCTTTGTAGCCTATATCCTGCTCGGAAATAGCGTAGGCCGCAAGCCGAGGTTCAAGAAGAAGAAGAGTGAAAAATTCCATCTCAGGGCTTGTAAAGGTAGGCTATCCCTTCAAATCCTTTTAACGCAGATAAATCCGGTAGACCAGCACTGCCTGCCATATCCATCCATCTCCCCCATTTGCCATACTGAGTACGGAGAATCTGTGTGTTTTTTAATCCAGCAAGGTCTTCTGCCACGCGGTGGGCTCTTTCAAAATCTCCCAGATAATCTACAAGGTTATTTCCGAAGGCCTGTTCACCAGTGAAGATTTGTCCCTGGGCCAGTTTGATTACATCCTCCAGGGGAATATCTCTTCCGACCGAGACATGTTCAACAAATTGCTTGTAAGCATTGTCTACAATTTCCTGGAGCAATTCTTCCTCTCTTTCTGTCACAGACCGGTGAAAAGAACCAGTGTCTTTAAACTCTCCGCTCTTGAAGATGCCCATATTTATGCCTACCTTCTTGAGCAACTCCGACATATCCGAGGTTGTCATTATAACCCCAATACTCCCCAACATAGAACCCGGATTGGCAACAATTTTATCACAAGATGCGGCTACATAATATCCCCCCGAAGCTCCCATATCTGCAATAGATGCAACAACTGGTTTTCCAGCTTCCTGCAAGCGGGCAATTTCAGCATTTATTTCTTGGGTTGCTCCAACAGTTCCACCAGGGCTATTTATTCTAACTATTACCCCACGGACTCGAGAATCCCTACGGAATTCTTTGAGTGTCTTAATTATAGACTCATGAGACTCCTTTAGGATAAAGTCCTTGATAGAGGAGGGGGCATATATCTGACCACAGATATCCACTACTCCAATGTAGCGTTGAGGCAGGACACTGACGCCCAGAGGGGTATTATCTACCTTCTGATTGATTACAAGGTAAATCCCAGAGAATACGGAGAGAAGTAGCAAGAGAGCTATTACCGTCCCCAGGGTTCTACGGGTCATATTACCTCTTCTTATACTGTTCGCTCTTTCTGGCTTTGCGTCTGAAGGGTTTTTTGCGCTCCACCATACGTGAATCGCGTGTTAGATATCCGGCTGACCTTAAAAGTCGACGGGTTTCTTCGTCAAGACTGCCGAGTGCACGAGATATTCCAAGCCTTATGGCACCAGCCTGGCCTTTCTTGCCTCCGCCTTTGACATTGATTTTTATTGTAAACTTGTTATTTCTTCCGGTAACTTCAAAAGGACTCAACATATCAGCAATCAAATCCCTGCGGTCAGAGAAATATTCCTCCAGTGGTATTTTGTTTACTATAATTTCACCCTTACCATCTGAAAAAAGATGGACACGAGCCACAGAGGTCTTTCTTCTTCCTACTACCGAAATATTTTCCATACTTTTTGCCATTTTACTATATCTCCAAATCTATAGGATTCTGAGCCGCATTGGGATGCTCGCTTCCCGTATAGACTTTCAAACGATTCATTCTCTTGTCCGCAAGGCGGTTCTTTGGAAGCATCCCTCTAACGGCATGCTCTATTATATGACGGGGGTCTTTTTCCATTATACGCGCATACTCAATCGTCTTACTTCCCCCAGGGTATTTTGATGGACGAAAATAGGTTTTCTGCTCTGCCTTGTTTCCCGTTACCTTCACTTTTTCAGCATCAGTGATTATTAAAAAATCACCTTTGTCTTCATGCGGGGTGTAATCTGGCTTGTTTTTGCCCATAAGAATCGTGGCCGCTTTTGTTGACAGCCGACCAAGAACCGCATCCTTTGCACTCACCTTATACCATTTTCTCTGAATTGTAGTCATTTTTTTTATCTTATTTAATTATTATCCTATGTCAAACTTCCTCTACCTTCTAAGTGGGGTGGATGACCGGATTTGAACCGGCGGCCTCCCGGGCCACAACCGGGTGCTCTAACCCCTGAGCTACACCCACCACTCTTTCAAGCTTTCGAATTGTACAAGATGAGTAATTAAAAATCAACTTTTACCCGACCTTTGATAAAATCCTCTCTGAGAGCAGGTGGGAACTTTTCTATTGCATAACGAAGCATAACTCGGGGCATCCTATTATAATATTTCATCAAAAAGTCATACTCTACATTAAAATCTTTCTTTCCAACTTCTCTGAGCATCCAACCACAAGCTTTATGAATAAGATCATGGGGATGACTAAGAAATATCTCTGTAATTTTTAAACTATCGCTAAAATCCCCATCCTTAATAAACCTGTAAGTCGCAACGATTGCCACTCTCTCCCTCCAAAGATGACCACTTTCTGCAAGTTGATATAGAAAAGTACGATCTCTTTTCAAAAGATGTTCGCCAACAATTTTATAGGCGGAGGTATCCACTAAATTCCAGTTGTCTACGTAATCCAAATTTTCAACATACAAATTATATAAAAAATTCCTATCAGAGTCAGAAGTAGCTTTCTCATACTTCAAAATCAATATCAAAAGCCCAGCATGGCGGAAGTCGTGATAAGGATCCCGCAATAAACCAAGAATATCCTTCTTTGAAGCATCCATATAATACTTGCGGGCTATCTTTCGTTGGTCAGGCACCCTGACGCCAAGCAAACGAAGTCCTTGAGCATAATCTCCCGAACCAGTCTTGAAAAGTCCAAAAAGAAAATCTGCATGACTTTCATCTGCAAACTCCAATAATTCTTCTCTTATTTTCGATTCAATACTTTCGCTCACTATACTTATTCCTCACCTACAACCCTAAAACTATAAAACAAATTTCTCAAAACCACCTAAATCAACATTTACTTTTTTCTTTAGTATATCTGAATATTTATCCTTTATTTCCGTATATTTAGAAGCAAAACTCTCGTTTTCCCCAAACACATCGATTATAGTTATCTCTGTATTTTCTGATATATTTTCACATAGACATGTAAATTCTTCTTTATCATATTTGGGCAATGAATATCCTATGATGTAAATTTTCCTTGCTTTTTCTAACTCTTTTTTTGCTTTATCTAACAATCTTGGCAGCAATTTATTACTAGCCTCGCGCGGAGCGAGAATCATTGGAGTCATCGAAGTTTTACATTTATCGCATGAAAAAGAACCATAAACATCCTTGTCTAAAAATGGGCTATTAATATGAACTATTTGACAATCAGGACAACACCACCAGTGTACTGAACCATGTAGTTTATATATTGTATAAGCATTGCTTAAATCAAATCCATGTTCGTCTATGAAATTAAATGTTTCATTCAGGTGGTATTTAAAAAAAGTTTTTTTCTTTGAATGAACTTTGCTATATTCCAGTAAAGTATCAAAATTAAAACTTATTACTTTTACTTCCTCTGGTTTTTTTCCATAAATATATTTATCAACAAATTTTTCATACAAATTATTACTTTGATAACCCCAGTAATTACTAGTCTCTACAATATGTTCAAAAATAAATCTTTTAATACCCTCAAGATCATCATAATTATTACTGTCTATTATTTTGGTTATGAATTCATCTACACAGTATTTTTTACCCTCCTTAATCCAGTCAGAATAATTACCGCTGTATTTAGCCAAAGTAGGTGGGGGTAAATACTGCAAAGCCATTTTATTTGCTTCTTCAATTTTTACAATTTCTTTTTTTACATATGGGTAATAGTTTCCCAGTATCAATAAAAATCTAATAAACGGCTCAAATAGTTTATTTGCTTCCTCAATCGAAGAAGACAAGATATTCCCATAATTATCTCTTTCGAAGATGGGTCCACAACAAGTATTTGCATAATCCCAGCATAAATCTGCTCCCAATGGGATGTTTTTATTAGAAGCCGCGTGAGAGGCACCTGCACCAAAAATAAATATTTCCATTTTTAATCTCTACATTTCCTTAAGTCGACTGCTTGAAGTAAGTTTTCAACTATAACCATTTATGCAACAACCTGTTGGATTATTCATATTGCAAGAAATTAAGAAATGGGGGCAATCCCTATTTCTTGTTTTTTATCGTATAAATCACCTCAAAACCCAATCTTCTTTGTAGATTTTTCTGGTAAAATCATAAGTTGTTTAATCGCGGTGAATATCGATTGAATTTTAGTATCGTGGTCATTAAATTTGCTTTCTAGGTCATTGATCTTCGCAATCAGGTCTTTCTGGCTGAAGGCAATTTCTCTTAACTTAACAAATGCCCGCATAATCTGAATATTAACTTCGATTGCTCTCTTACTGCTTAAAACGCTGGAAAGCATTGCCTCTCCCTGTTCTGTAAATACATAGGGAAGATATCTTCTTCCCCCATGCCCACTACTTGAGGTCACATTTTGTGATCTCAAGATATCGTACTCATTTTTTGTAAGTTGAAACATAAAATTTTTTGGGAATCTATTAATATTACGCTTAACAGCCTGATTGAAAACTCTGACTGGAACCCCATACAGTGTTGCAAGATCCTTATCAAGCAATACTTTCTGTTCTCTAATCAGGAGAATTTTGTCTGCGATTTTTTCTTATTTATTTCATGTTAAATTTTTGGCACTAGTTACGTAC
>JAAZFS010000071.1 GCA_012511615.1 Elusimicrobiota bacterium
CTGCTGGACCAGGCCTATAAGTAAGGAATTTTGTCATTTTGTAGGTCTGTTCAGAATCACAGGGGACAGTGACAGTCATTCCAGGAAGATAGGCCATTAAAGCAATTTCCTCAAGCGACTGGTGAGTTGCACCATCAGGACCAACAGTTATTCCTGCATGAGCGTCAGCTATTTTCAGATTTAACTGATTATAACAGGCACTTGTCCTTATCTGATCCCAAGCGCGACCGGTAACAAATACACCGTATGAACCTACAAAGGGAATCCTGTTCTCATTGGCAAATCCACAGGCAACCTGAATCATATTCTGTTCGGCTATTCCCACACTGAAGAACCTATCATCTCTGTCTGGATGGTTTTTATTAAACTGATCCATTTTTATAGAGCTGGTAATATCCGCGCCGTGGGCTACGATCTCTTCATCCGCACCCACCTCTTCAAGTGCCCGTCCGAAACCCATTCTGGTAGGATCCATCTGAGCTTTCATATTTTCAGCGGAGTTCCACCAATAATTTTTTGAAAATTTGGGGAGTTGGGTTTTTATTTTCTCATCAACCTTATCCTGGTAGTCCGAGGCAATTTTCATAAGTCTATCAATTTCTTCACTGCTCATATCATATTCGATATCTTCCAGAGCGGTCTCAAGGGATTCGCAGCCACATATTCCATCTTTCGGGGATACGCCATGATAACCCACCACATTCTCTGCATAAGAAACACACTTTCCTTTAATCGTATCAGCTATGATAGCGGTTGGACGGCCTTTGACAGTCTCTGCTTTCTCAAAAGCAGCAACTATTTCTTCCAAATCATGGCCATTTATTTCGATAGCTTCCCAGCCAAAGGCCTCGTATTTTGCCTTAAGCGAACCAAGACACATAACTTCATCGGTGGGACCGTCTATCTGAAGCTTATTTAAATCTACTATTGCAACAAGGTTATCAAGCTTGTAATGGGCGGCACACATAGCTGCTTCCCAAACGGAACCCTCATTATGCTCTCCGTCACCCATTATGCAAAACACCCGATAATCAAGTTTTCGTTGAAGGGCATTCAAAGCCGAACCTACAGCTATTCCAAGTCCATGTCCCAGCGAGCCAGTTGAAATTTCTACGCCAGGAAGTTTTAGTTTATTGGGATGGCCTTCAAATCCAGAGCCCAGCTTTCTCAACTTTACCATTTCATCTATGGGAAAATAACCTGTTGCACCCAGAGATGCATAAAGAGCGGGAGCCTTATGTCCTGCCGACCAGAATATCCGGTCACGGCCCAACCAGTCTGGATTTTCAGGATCGTGTTTTGCCGTCTTAAAATACAAGACTGCAGCCAAATCCATTATTGAAAGAGTTCCACCGGGATGTCCGGATCCAGCCGCTGTAATTGCAACCATGCTGTAGGCTCTCATCAATTTCGCTTTTTCAGCAATCTCATCAAGAGAGTATTCTTTTACTATATTGCCTGTTTTAGAATTAATAATGGGCATTTTGCCTCCCTAAACTATTTATATGCATATATACTATTCTTCTCTTTAAAAACTCTAGCCCCAAAGCCCCTTTACAGGGAGGGCATTTTATTAGATTCAACTTTTTAAATCAAGAAGCGGAGTTAATCTTATCTTCGATAAGCTTGAGAAGTG
Source organism: Elusimicrobiota bacterium (assembly GCA_012511615.1). GTDB lineage: Bacteria > CG03 > SLGR01 > SLGR01 > SLGR01 > JAAZFS01. The sequence continues at coordinate 1,637 of JAAZFS010000071.1, forward strand.
CCTTAGAATCAAAGGGCTTTATAACATATCCGTCAGCACCGGACTGTAGACCCTTCATCACCTCCATCTCCTGTCCGAGGGCTGATAGAAAAATAATGGGTATTGACGAAGTTTTTTCATCAGATTTGATTTTTTCTGTCGCTTCTATTCCATCCATAATCGGCATCATAATATCCATCAGGATAAGATCCGGCATTTCTTTTGATGCTTCTTCTACCGCTCTCTGGCCGTTAGGAAAACAAACTACTTTATAGTTTTTCTTCTCAAGAAGATAAGTTAGTAGTTTAACGGTAGTTTGATCATCTTCCACTATCATTATCTTAGTCATCACTAAAGCTCCTTATCTTAGCCTGTTGGGATAAGAATCCTAACTTCAGTCCCACTTCCCGGCTCGGATGAGAGACTGATAGTTCCCAAATGGCTCTCTATTATTTCTTTTGCAAGAGAAAGTCCTATTCCCAAACCTGTTATGCTTCTTGTCAATGGCTCCTGAAACTGAACAAATTTCTCAAAAACCCTGCTCTGCAAATCTGGAGACATCCCTACACCAGTATCTCGAATAACAGTTTCAAAAAAATCGCCCTTGCTATTAGTTTCAACAATTATACTCCCCCCACTTTCCGTAAATTTAACAGCATTTGATAAAATCTGACCAAATGCTTCCGAGAGTTTTTGTCTATCAACCCTAACTTTACCCACAGAATCCTCAGATTTATCCAAGAGGCTAATTTCTTTCTCAGCAGCCTCCTCAGAGTAACGGGAGATTAAATCCGATATAAGTTCACTCCAAACAACCATTTCCTTATCAAGCTTTACCTGACCACGGCTGTAGTCCGCAAGAGAAATCACACTTTCAATAGTTTCCTCAAGCCTTTCAGAAGCCATAGCAATTTCATTTAAGAACTCGGCCTGACGACCAACAAGCTCTCCCTCCTCACCAGATGAGAGTATTTCGGTATAGCCTTTTATAGCAGTAAGCGGTGTCCTGAATTCATGGGATACCAAGGATATAAATTTATCCTTTACATCAAGGAGTTCATTGAGTCTTTTATTATCCCGCACAACCTCATTAGTAAGCTCTTTTCGCTCTATAAACTCTGCAAGGCGCCCTGCGTAGACAAAAAGAATTTCAAGATCTCCCGAATCAAACTTATCAGATTTGATAGAGCCGCCCATAAGAAGCCCACTCACTCTGTTTCCTACTTTTGCTGGAACTAAGATAAGCTGAGATAGTCCCAAGGCACGGGCTATGGGTGCAACTTCCTTAATTTCTTCGGGATTATCTATTATGATTCCCTTGTTGTCTGATAGGAGATAAATCGGAATGCTTGTTTTTTTCTCTGGTTTAAATTTTTCCGAAGAAGCATACCGAAAAACAAACTCCTCATTTTCCAGTTGGAAATAGAGAGCTTCATCCATCATCAAAATATCTCGAGCCTGTTGAAAAACTTCTTCGGCAGCAAATTCTATATTAGGAGATGTAAATACCCTAACCGAGAGACTATAGAGTGACTTAAGCTCTTTAACTCTATTAATCAATCGAACGTTAGTTTTTGTAAGTTCATCTGAAGCAGAATCGACCTGATCCCTGACTTTAATCGCCATTGATTCTACTTCTTTCTTTCTCGCAGCATTGTCGTAAAGTTGCTCCAAGACTTCCGCAACACTTTCGAAATGTTCAAGCCCCTTATGAGTAATTGAGCTTCTTTTATGGACAGCGACAGAAAGTATTCCAATCAGGCGTTCTTCTTCATTTAGGGGTATATGTAATATTTTAAGCCCCCTACGAATCAACTTAATTTCCTCTGGATGAGAAGAAGTCAGAAATAATTCCTCGATGTCCCCTTCCTCAATTTTAAGATAAGAGTAAATATCTTTAATCCCTACATCCGAATGAGATACTCCACCTCGTGAGACCTGAATCCTATAAAACCCATCTTCCTCTTTTTTTATTATCCAGGCAGCTTCTATACCGGGAAGATGACATATCTCTTGGACTATAGCTCCGATGGCCTTCTTAATTCCAAAGACGCTTGATGTAAAATTAATATTTAAACAAGCTGTAGTCATTATTTTTTTCCATGTTTCATTAATGAGTGAACGTTTCTGCATTAGGCTGAGCGAGACAAAATATATGAAACTAGCAAAGAAAATAAGAGAAATGGGAGCACTCTCTAAATATATAAAGCTAAAAGCAGATAATAAAGCCAGGAAAACTGCCAATGAATCTAAAATAATTATCAGTTTCTTTTCTTTGCGCATATTGCTATATCCAGCATCAGGTTAAGCGCATCGCTCTCCCTGATAGAGGTGTTTGGAATTACTTCGTAGGGTATTCCAGAAAAGTCCATGGCCTTTGATATTTTTTTACTCAAACTATCGGTCCCTGACACTGGCTCCATAATAAGTGAAAGATCTACAGAATTATCCCGAGCTAACTGGGCAAACTTGGCTAAATTAAGAGTGGCATCTGGTCTATACCGGTGTACAAAAATTGGCCGTATATAAAAACTAAATTTTTTCTGGGAAGCCAAGCGGGACAGCTGACCAATTATTTCATTAAGAACATTATCAGCTTTTTCCGGTATAAAATAGCCCACCCTTATCTCACGGAGCCCCTCTTTTTCCTCTCCTATGAGTTTATTTTCAAAATCTATTTTCTCTGAGACTTCTTCAGGTTTTTCTTGTTCGGGAGCACCCAATGAAGCTATTTTTTTCTTTATTTTCTTCGATAGGGGTTTCCTTTCAGGTTCAGGTGGTGGTGGAGGAATTTTTGTTTTTTCGGGCAGATAGCCCCCACAAGAGTCACAGTAATATCTTTTATATTCAGGAATATATCTAGCCTCAGAAGAACAGGTTTGACATCTAACTAAATTTTCCGACGGCGGCGGAGGTAGAGGAGGATACTGGGGTGGTGGTTGAGGTAAGGGAGGATACTGGGGCGGAGGAGCATAGGCGGGTCTATGTGGAGAGGGTTCAGAATATGTAGCACACCCATGACAGTACCAGCGCTGATATTGTGGCACAAATGTAAGAGGCCCAGCACAAGCTATGCAATAATTTGGCGGAGGCATAATAGGAGGATAGCCCGAATGAACTGGGGGCGGCGGTGGTGGAGCTAGAGCTGGGGTCGTCTCCTCTATTTCCTCTACCACACCCTCTTCTGAATCTTCATCTTCACCGTAAGACAATATGTTTTTGATGATTTCACGCACGTGCTCCAAATTTGCAGGTTCTTCTGTAAGCTCCTGAAATGCCTTTATCCGGTTTATAATCCCCTCAAGCTCCCTGATATTAGAAGTAAGTCTCTCAGCAATATAATTTGTAACTTTTTCGTCAAGCTCAATACAGGCCTGCTCGGATTTTCTTTTCAGTATTGCTTTTCTCGTATCAAGGTTGGGTGATTTAATATCTGTTGTCAGACCCCATTCAAATCTAGATTTCAGCCTCTCCTCAAGCGTACTGAGCTTCTTGGGCGGTTTGTCAGAAGTCATCACGATCTGCTTGCCAATTTCGTGCATGGCATTGAAAATATGAAAGAACTCCTCCTGGGTTGCATCCGACTGTTCCAAAAACTGAATATCGTCAATCAAAAGAAGGTCAATTTTTTTATAAGTATCGCTCACCTCTTTTATGGTATTTGTTTCTATAGCTTCAACTACAGAATTTATGAAATCCTGTGTTGTGATGGAAACAATCTTCATCTCGGGAAATTTTTCCCTTACATAATTTCCTATAGCCTGCATCAAGTGGGTTTTTCCCAGGCCTACCCCACCATATATAAAAAGAGGGTTGTAATTTTTTCCGGGTTTTTCCGCTACGGCTTTGCAGGCAGCATATGTAAATCGTGTATTGGCTCCAATAACAAAGTTTTCAAAAGTATATCGACTGTTAAGAAAAACGGGCGGTGGGGCTTCAAATGAGGGTTGGTTTTCCATATCAGGAGGCTCCGATTCTGAGCCAACGAGACGGCTGAGCTCTTTTTCCAGACGAATTTTTAGATTATCCTTTAAGTCGTAGAGGTAGAGGCTCCAGTCAAAATTATTTTCCGAGGCCGGAAAAGGCCGACTGCTGATGTTACTTAATTTGTCTACAATTTTTCTTATTTGAGATTCGCTGCCCGAGAGGCTAAGCTTAAACCTCGCGGCATCTTTTGGGCTGGGTGCAGCTTCAAGCCGATATGCGTTTATTGACATCTGCACTCATAAAATACGGAGTATAAATAGCCGCCGAAGCCTTAAATATACTGGTTGATTTTTTCAAGAAGATTACCGTGTGTAAGCCTAAATTCCGTCTCATCTTTTTCTGTTTCGGATATAAGTTTTTCTTTATGGGATGAATTTTTAAGCATGGCTGAATTGATTTTTGTATTCATCATTCCGCCTTCGTAAGCCGCCCGGGCTAAAGCAAGCGCAAGCCCCACATCGGTTATGATATTTTTATATTTTGATATCTCCTCGCCTTCTATCATTTGAAGTAGCTCCCGCGCCGCAGCGGCTATTTTTTGCGAAACCTCAGCCGAGCACCTGAGAGCCTCCTCCAACGGCTGGCCCCCAGTCTTCCAGGCCCGCATAACACCCTTGAATGAACTGCTATCTTCTTCAGCAAGACCCATTGACCTTTCCTGCAATTCAAGAAGATTTTTTTCAAGAAGAATAGCAGAATCATCTTCGGGGGTTTTCTTTAAGACTGCTATTCTAAGAGACATCAACATCAAAGCACACCCCATTGCATTGACCCTGGCTGCTGCATTTCCCCCACCAGGGGTCGACCGGGATGAAGAAAGATCCTTCAAATATTCAGTAAATGATTCTTCTTTATTCATATACTTTTATTCTACCCTCTTCTATAAGAAGCCGGGCAAGCGGAGTAATAATCACGTCAGATCCGAGAGATATTCTCTTTTCTCCCAAACGGATTTTGGAGAGAAGATATGCCTCTGTTATAACCCTACGCTCTGTACGGTTAGGGTTACGCCCAAGAATATAGGGGCGTGAAGCAAGATCTCCGACCTTGTAGCTAGGCAGGTTCTCGCGGACTGCGCGAGACCGTCCACCTATCAAATCTACAATAAGGTCGCTGACATAATCCTCCGGCCTCATAGTATTCCGATATGCTTTATAGTCTACTCAGTTTAGCCGTTAGGTAGAATTTTTTCTAAATCAGAGTGAGGTCTGGGAATTACATGGACAGATACGAGCTCCCCTACTTTCTGAGCAGCTGCAGCTCCAGCCTCAACGGCTGCCCTTACCGCTCCTACCTCACCGCGTACCATGCTTGTCACATATCCGGTACCGATTTTTTCATAACCAACAAGCTCCACCTTGGCCGCCTTAACCATAGCGTCAGAAGCTTCTATCATTCCTACCAGGCCTTTTGTCTCGATCATTCCGAGAGCTAATTTTGAATTTGACATTTTTTATTTCCTCCTAAAATACTCTTTAATTTTAAACTTTAATAACCGTCACCAGTATCTCCGCCGCCAGACACAATGGCGACTGAGGCAGATGCACCTATCCTTGTGGCACCTGCACCAATCATATCATTCACATCCTGAGTGGTACGGATACCGCCGGAAGCCTTAACCCCCATCTGAGGTCCTACTGTCTTTCTCATAAGTGCCACATCCTCAGCTGTCGCTCCTCCAGGACCGAAGCCGGTGGAGGTTTTGACAAAGTCTGCGCCGGCTATTTTTGAAAGCTGGGATCCTGTAACAATTTGCTCCTTGCTCAGGGCGCCGGTCTCAAGTATTACCTTGAGTACTTTCCCTCTGGTTGCTTCACGCACCGCCCTTATATCATCTTCGACAAGGCGAAGGTTACCTGATTTAAGAGCCCCTACGTTGATAACCATATCTATCTCATCAGCCCCATTTGCTATGGCGTCTCTCGCCTCCAAGGCCTTAACTGTAGGGGTAGTGGCTCCTAAGGGAAAACCTATCACTGTAGTAACTCCAACACCACTACCGGAAAGAAGCTGACTGGCAAGCTTAACATTAGCTGGGTTAACGCAGACAGTAGCAAACTTATAACGCTTGGCATCTTCACAGAGTTCCCCTATCTGCTCCTGAGTTGCCTCAGCCTTTAGCAGGGTATGATCGATGTATCTGGCTAAATCCCCCACAGGCTTACTCAGAGGCTTAGAAGAAACCCTAGTGGCTCCAGCTGCGATAATTTCTCTAACATCTTCAGGTCTGTTCTCCACACAGAGACCACACTCAATACAGTCTTCTATACTCACATCACATATACTAGAATAACCCGCATTAGCTAAAGGAGACAAAGCCCCTGTTTTTACATTCAGAGCTTCCGCAACTTCCCTGGCAAGATTTTTAGCGCTCACTACCCTGATTCCCATATTTCTCAGGCTATTGATCATCTCATTTATTTTTCTCATTACAGAAGAGGTTGCCGAAAGCTCGGGGCCTCCTGCAGGTATAATCGAATCGGAGGCCGCTATAATTCTCTTCTGAAAACGGGCTGCCAGCAGTATAATATTAGTTGCGGGATTGTCTGCAATCATATTGGCTGTCTTAGAGAGCGTATTCATAGTAAGAACTGGAATTACTACCCCCTCAACCCTATCAAGAATCCCCTTATCCCATACTTCGGAATCAGCAAGAATACTAGATACACCCGCATTCAGCACCTTATCACGCCCGATAATTCTCTCAGCCGCTGGTGAGAGGTAGGCCACAAACTTTAATCCTCCGTTAGCCAGGGATTTCACCTGAGCAAGCGATTCATCCACTGCTCGGTCGCCTCCCGTAAAAATAAGTAGTATTTCTCTTTTGCCACCAGCCTCGCTTCTTATGCGCTGCATGGTTTCTCTTGTTACCTGCTGTATAAAACTTTCCTGCAACTGACTATCCTCCTATTAATTCTCTTATTTTATTAATGATATTTCTTCTCGCCATCCTCGGAGTGAACCTTATCCACAACCCCAGCAATAATTGTTCTTGTGGGCCCCTTATCATGCCCTAAAATCTGCCGGCAGGAGCTACCCTCATCAATAATAAGAACGGTATCCCCTGGACCACTTCCCACATTAAAATCAACAGCCATCTGAACCTCTCCACTGGCCTTGCCGGTCCTTCCATCAATCGGCTCTATCAACATCATTTTGAGGCCATCAAGGGATTTATGCTTTCTGGTCGCCCAGACACTGCCTATTACTCTTGCTGTAAACATTTTATTCTATGAAAACTCCATCTATTATACCAACTATCGCATTATGACATACTGGCTCATCTTCAAAAGCCATACAGGCCTCTTTTGAAGAAACATAAAAAACATATTCTCCCGCACCAGCTCCAACGGCATCTAATGCAAGTATTGATTTTTTCTTAGCAGCGGGAAGAGCAGCACCATTATTAATTGCATCCTCCACCTCTCGCCAGGACAAGGGCAAAAGCATGAGCATTTTCTTTCCCTCAAGAGTCGGATATTTTGCCGTGCAGACGACCCTACCTATAACTTTCCCTGCCCTCACTTTTCCTCCTCGAGTTTACTTATCTGCTCTACCCTGCGGGCATGACGCCCACCCTCAAATTCTGCATCTAAAAAAGCTTTAAGAATCTTAATCGCCTCCTCTGGCGAAGTTCTGTCCCGACCCAAACAGATTACATTGGAGTTGTTATGTTTAACCGTAATCTCAGCATCTTCGGCAGTCCTTACCAGAGCCGCACGGACTCCTTTAATTTTATTGGCAGCAATAGAAACTCCTATTCCGCTTCCGCAACATAGAACACCCTTGTCCGCTTCTCCCTTCGAAACAAGACGGGCAACCTTTGCAGCATAAATCGGATAATCAGCTGATTCTTCTGAGAAAGTGCCTTGATCAATAACCTCATAGTTGGAATCTTTCAGAAACCGCTTAAGTTCCTCTTTAAGCGGATATCCTCTATGGTCAGATCCGACGGCAATCTTCAGTTAAAGTACCTTTTCTCTACGCCCTTAACCTTATCCAGTCGTCTTTCATGCCGGCCACCGCCGAAAGGGGTATTTAGCCAGGCTTCGATGATATCCTGAGCAGCCAGTGGTCCTATCATCTTCCCTCCCAGGCAGAGTACATTACAGTCATCGTGCTCGGAAGCATAGGCACCGGTTAATCTGTTATAAGCAGTAACCGCCCGAATTCCTTTAACTTTATTTGCAGTTAGGCAGACCCCTCCACCAGTACCATCAAAAAGTATTCCCTTCTTATACTCCCCTTTAGCAATTGACTCAGCAACTAGGGTCGCATATACCGGATAATCGCAGGCCTCTTCGCTATAAGTGCCAAAATCCACTACTTCATATCCCTTCTTTTGGAGAAAACTTTTCATTTCTTCCTTAAGGGCAAAACCACCATGATCAGATCCCACAAGTATTTGCATTACATTACACTCTTTCTTAAATCCGGGTGCGGCTGAGGTATGATAACCCGCCTTATCAAGATACCCTCTTCTTTCAAGGCCATACACCCTGCATTAACAGCACTCCTTACCGAACCGATGCTCCCTGTAAGCGTCAGATAACCCTTGCCCCCAAGCGCATTGGCCAGACGAACATCTATAAGCCTGATATCTGCCTTTTTTGCTGCCTGATCAGCTGCTATAATCGCAGAAGATGCCGAGAAGGTCTCTATTATTCCTAGGGCATCTAAATCTCCCGGCGCTGAGGTTCCCCTGATGGCCGGCAGAAGTTGCGGATGAATATTGGGAATAAAAAGTTTATCTACAAGGGCGTCTTCCGCAATTGAAAGCCCATCATTCAAGGAGCTCTCTACATCAGCAGTCTCGCCAGCTATAAGAACTATAAACTTTCCCGGGCAGACCGAATGAGCTTCGATTAAGTAGCTTCCTGCAGCTTTCAAGAGCGCGTCCGAGACTTCGAAGCCTTTTGCCACGCTGCAGAGTTCTATCAATCCTATTGCGTTTGCCATCCTGAAAATCTCCTTAAGCTTTTATTTTTATCTCTCCGCCATTAGCATCAATATCAGAAACAATACCACTGATGCTGGCATGAACACGGGCACCCAGGCTATCTGCCGGGATATCCGCTATGAGAGTTCCTTCTTTAACCTTATCCCCTTTTTTCACCAGAGGAACCGCCGGCGCACCTATATGCTGACAGAGCGGTATAGATACCTCCTGGGGGCCCGACAGAGTTTTTACTTCGGGTCTTATGTCATATTTTTTTAAATCAAGCCGCAGAACCAGCCTGTCGGCGTTTACCCTCCTGAAATCTCTCTCAGGATGCATTTCAAGATTAGTATTAGTATGAGGGTTTTTTACACCTTCCCTAAAAAATGCTTCTTTTATTTCTCTGAACATATCTCTCGGTGAAAGATCCAAGGGACAAGCGAACATATTGCAAAGTCCGCACTCAGAACATAGAAATGAGTTGGTCAAATGCTCCTTTGGATGTTCAGGAGCGACAAATAGGCTACGCATTACCCTGTGGGGTTCGAGATCGTGACCCAGTAAAAATCTTGGGCAGACAATTGTACAGTCAAAGCACTGGTCACAGGTTGATTTGGCTCTTCTTTTTTTAGAAGCACGACTGCTTCCATGCTTTATTATCACAGCATGGTCTTCTGGAAGAACTATTATTCCTCCGCAAAGCTTGCTTATCCTATAGTCTTTCCCAACAATACTCCCCATCATTGGCCCACCAGCCAGAATAGCATATGAAGAGATGCGGGGTTTTGCTGCATCTATCAGTTCACCGGCAGAAATTCCTAAAGGTACTTCCGCTATATAGGGTTCTTCAACCTCCCCTAAGACAGTCACCCATCTTTTAGTAACCGCCTGTGAGCTCTTCACAGCCCGGGCAATATTGAGCAAGGTATTTACATTTATAACAACCACGCCCACATCAAGAGGAATTCCCCCTTCAGGAATAATTCTTCCCAAAGTATCAGCCACAATTTCAAGCTCATCTCCGGCAGGATAATAATTTTCCATCAGGGAAAGACATATATCAGAGGTTTTTCCTATCTCTAAATTAATGTTTTCTACTGCAGTGGTGTACTTTTTTTTCAGAGCAATATAGCCTTTTGAGGCCCCTGTGGTAAGCATAACCAGCCTCAACCCCTCGACTATCTCAGCTGCAAAGTTTTCCATAATATAGAGGTCGGTAGAAAGTAGGGGTTCACATTCGGCACCATTGGCAATTACTGTGTCAGCCGCACCCTTTATTTTCACATGAGAGGGAAATCCGCCGCCTCCGGCGCCGACTATTCCTGCCTCAAGGACTCTCTCTACTGTAGTATCTTTGCTTGCGCTCATACTATACGGAAATTATCCACAAGCGTGCATCTGAGTGGACGGGTGAAATTCCTTGCTTTAACTAGACCATCTCCCGTAGGTGTAGCGATTGAAAGAGCAGCATAGCCCTCTCCCATGCCCAAGCCCATATAGGAGGGTCCGTTTTTGACAAATATAGAGCAGGAGAGTTTCCGGGCCATGGCAGTAAGATTCTCGACATTCGAAGAGTGCATTATGGCTGTATGTCCGTTGTGTCCCTCCATTTCATAGGCGAGTTCAATACTACGCTCAACACTTCCCGTTACTGCAAAAGGAAGAACAGGCATAAGCTGTTCTGTCCACATGTAGGGGTGGTTCTCATCTACAAGACCCCATAGAAGTCTAACTGAAGAGGGAATACTAAGACCAATCTTTCCTGCTATAACACTAGCATCTTTCCCAACAAACTCCCTATCAAGAACTGGCTCAACGCCCTTACCACCTTTCTTAATGGCAAGTGAGGCTAATTTATCCATTTGTTCACTCGTGAGTTCATAAGCCCGGCTATCGGCTCTCATAGCGGCGAGAAGCCCTGTCTCTGCTC
>JAAZFS010000072.1 GCA_012511615.1 Elusimicrobiota bacterium
CAACGGAAGAGAACATTTTCCGCAGCCGAGACCCAGAATCTCTTGAGTTCTTGGGTCAGGCTCTTGAGAAAGCTTATAAGGTGGCCGAAAAATATGGTATCAAGGTTTATAACTGGATGCCGATAATTGAGGGCGTAACAGATCTTGAGGCTAGGTATGATTCTGGCCCAACAGAAGCTCTTGAAGAAGAGAAAACCTCTAATTTAAGCTCTGATGAAAACTTATCAGCTGAAAAAACTAAGAGTGAATTTACCAATTCACTTCCCTGCTATTGGCCTTGGAAACACATGTTTTTAGGGGAAATCGGTTCTGTACGTCCCCATGAAATTTGTAATCGGGCTGAGGTGGGAAACCTGAAAACTGCTTCGGCTGTTGATATATGGAACGGAGAGGGGATGAAGGCATACAGAAAGGGCTTGATAACCGGAGAAAATACCGACCTCTGCAATATCCGTTGTATCGACGGATCTATCCCCCTTACTGATCTTGGGTTCACTATGGACTGATGAATTTTCGAGAGATAAAAGAAGCCTTAAGAAAAAACCCTGGAGATTCTAGACTCCATTTGAAACTCTCTGAACTTTATAATGATGAAGGTAGGGAGGAACTGGCTCTTATGGAAAAAGAAATCTCCGAGGGTAAAGAGGAAATTTCTACACTTTTTAGGGGCCTGGGTATTGCCCTTACTTCAAGGTGTTATCTTGAATGCATCATGTGCGACGCCTGGAAGGCAGACTGGGACGTTCCTCCGCGCTTGGTGGAAGAGTTGAAAACCTATATACCCAATCTTGAGAAAATATACTGGCAGGGCGGAGAGGTATTCTGTTCGGAGTACTTTGAAGAGCTTTTTGATAAATCCCTGGAAAATCCCCACCTTATGCAGGAGTTGGTTACTAGTGGTTTGTATATTACTGAAAGTCTTGCTGAAAAATTTGCTGCCTCAAAACTTGATCTCATACTCTCCATAGATGGAGCCAATAAAAAAACATACGAAAAAATAAGAAAAAAAGCTTCTTTTTCAAAGCTAAAAGAAAACCTTTCCATATTGAAAAAGCATAGAAAAAATGCAAAAGATCTAAAACTTTCTATAAATTTTGTAGTAATGAAATCAAATTATAGGGAATTGCCCGATATCTTAGAGTTTGCTGCCAGTTATGGTATTGAGCACCTCATGCTTACTCCAATTGATCATACGGAGTCGGAAGAAAATATCTTCTATCATTCAGATACCGAGGCTGGTGAATACATAAAAAGAATCACACCTGAATTATACCGAAGAGCAGAGGAACTATCTATCTATTTGGATAGCTTTATCCCTCCAATAGAGGCTCCGAAGCCTGATGTTAAAAAAGAAAAGAAAGAGTCGGTATCTCAAGCAAAAGAAATATTTTGCTATAAGCCTTGGGAGTACATGTATATTGATATTGGTGGAAGTGTTCGTCCTGACTGTTTCTGCAGGATTCCAGTGGGGGATGTTAATAAGGAAACACTTTTAGAAATATGGAACGGTGAAAAAATGAAACTTTACCGAAGGAAAATCCTCATGGGAGAATATGTGGGATTTTGTAACCGGATATGCTATGAGTGCGACAACTCTGGTGGGTGTATTAGTGGGTTTCCTCCCATGAACGCTGACTGATGACTGCGAAGGATTGCTTAGAGTTTTTTGAAAAAGCTTACCAGCTAAGAGATGCTGGAGATTTGGTCGGTGCCAGAGATGAGTTTGAGCGAATTATCTCTTCCGGAAACTGTGTTTTAGAAGCTCAGCTTGAACTGGCGGACATTTTTCTTCGTGAAGAAAAAATTGAAGCTGCTGAAAATATTTTAAAAGATTGCATAGGGGATCCTTCTGCTTCTTCTAGGGCATATTTTGAGCTGGCTAAAATAC
>JAAZFS010000073.1 GCA_012511615.1 Elusimicrobiota bacterium
CTCATCAAGAGCTCTTGAAAGTTCTTCTCCTATTACTTTGTACTTTCGCCCTATCCCCTCAAGCCGCTCATAGACATTACTCTCCCTCAACTTTAAGCGATGCTCGGCACGAGAGGTAAACATTCTATAGGGTTCAAGAGTGCCTAAAGTAACCAAATCATCTATCATCACACCGATATAAGACTCATCTCTCTTTAAGATAAGTTTTTCGCTATCACGGGCGAAAGCTAAAGCGTTTACGCCGGCAATTAATCCCTGACCAGCGGCCTCTTCATATCCAGTAGTTCCGTTAATCTGACCGGCCAAAAATAGACCAGAAATTTTCTTAGTTTCAAGACAGTGCTTTAAGTCAAGTGGGTTAACCAAATTGTATTCAATACCGTAGCCATAAGTGAAAATTTTGGCATTTTCAAGACCTTCTATACTTCTTATAAATTTTTTCTGGACATCCTCAGGAAGGCTGGTAAATATTCCATTGGGATAGTAAATCTCCCGATTTGCGCTCTCCGGTTCAAGAAAAACCTGATGCCTTTCTGCATCTGGAAATTTAAAGAGCTTATCTTCTATAGAGGGGCAGTATCTAACCCCAGCCCCCTTTATCATACCAGTATGATGGGGAGAGCGATCAAGGTTATCATTAATAATACGATGAGTTTCAGAATTTGTGTGTGTAATATGGCAGGAGACCTGTTTGTTATTAGTTTCTTTAGAAAGTATGGAGAAAAAAGCAGGCGGCTCGTCACCCATCTGTTCAATAAGCTTAGAAAAATCTATAGAGTCCCCCCTTATCCGAGCGCAGGTACTGGTTTTAAACTTGAGCATATTTAAACCGATATTTTCAAGTTCCCTTGAGAGATTGTCTGAAGAGGGCTCTCCGGTCCGTCCCCCGGTTTTCTGATTCAATCCTGCAAACATCCGACCACTCAGAAAGGTCCCTGGAGCCAAGACCACAGAGGGCGCCATAATATTCACTCCAGTTTTGAGCCTAACCCCCGAAATACTTTCATTTTTTATAATCAGCCGAGAAACTTCTCCTTCAAGAAATCCCACCCCCTGATATGAAAGCAATTGGTTTTTTACATATTCTTTAAAAATATCCCGGTCAACCTGAACCCGTCTTGAGCGGACCGCGGCACCGCGCGAAAGGTTAAGCCTTTTAAAGTGAATTCCTGAATAATCCGCAGCACGACCGATTATTCCACCCAGGGCGTCAACCTCTCTTACAATTTGTCCCTTGCCCACTCCGCCTACAGCGGGATTACAGGAGAGAAAACCAAGATTGTCCACCGAAAGACTTATTAGTAGAGCATTGCCACCACTACGACCAACTGCGGCGGCAGCCTCCACGCCCGCATGACCAGCTCCAACTACTATTACATCAAAATTTTTATTCATTTTTTAAAGACTGAGTGTTCTTGGCAGAATTTTTACTTAAATCAACCCTTTGAGTTTTTCAGATGGAAACTCCTTATCCTGCAAGATAAGAAGAAGAGAAAACAGTAGCCAGCTATGACCCCTCTATCAAAACCAGCTATTTATAAGGCACTATCTCCAGCATCAAGATTAGACATTTCATGAATACAGGCAGTAGGACACTTAATGGCTGGAATATCTATTTCTTCTTCAACAGCTTCTGCCCTAGCAAGAAAATTTTCAACTTTAAAAGCACCTTCTACTGCCCTCTTCTCGCAGATTTTGCAGCCGATACAGCCCACAGAGCATACTGTCCTGGTTAGTTTTGCGCTTTGAATGTTTGAACAAGCAACATAAACAATTTTATCCTTAAGAACTTTCTTGATTTCTATAAGATCTCTGGGACAAGCATCCACACAAAGACCACAGCCTATACAAAGATTAAAATCTAACTCTGGTACCCCTGAGGTGACTTTTAAAGCTCCAAAAGGGCAAGCGTTCACACAGTCGCCATATCCAAAACAACCATAGCGACAGGCCAGCCCAGCCCCTGTAAGAGATGCCGACAGACAATCACGGGGTCCATCATATTCGGCAAGAATCTTTCTTTCCTTTACACCGCAGTGGATTACTGCCTTAAAAACTTCAGCAGCCTCTGATGCAAGACCGGTTATTTCCGAAATTTTTTCATTAAGAGCATCACCTCCTGCCCGGCAAAGTCCTATATCAGTTAATTTTTGAAAAATGGCTGAGGCGTACTCACCGCAGGAAGCATAACCACAGGCACCACAGTTCAGGCCAGGAAGTACTTCTGTGATTTTTTCAATGACAGGATCCTCATCAACCTTCAACTTTCCGTATGCGACTGCGAGAAGAATCCCAGATATCAGCCCCATTCCAACTAAAACAAGAATACTCTGAAGAATTTCCATATCAGGGGGCTATCATACCCGAAAATCCCATAAAAGAAAGAGCCAGCATTCCAGCGGTAAGCAGGGCCAAAGGAGCCCCCCGAAAAACCGCAGGAACCGGTGAATAAGCATACTCTTCTCTTATTCCGGCCATTATCACTATAACCATGGTAAAACCCAATCCTGCTCCAAAACCAAAGACTATTGATTCAAGATAATTATAATCCCTAATAACTATAAAAAGAGCCATCCCAAGAATGGCACAGTTTGTCGTTATAAGAGGAAGATAGATGCCCAAGGCCTTATAAAGCGAATGAAAAAACTTCTTAAGAAACATTTCTACAAACTGTACCAGGGCAGCTATTACAAGTATAAATATCACATACTCCAAAAAGGGAAGATTTAATCCAGTTTCTGGAGATATGAGGTAATGATATAAGGGCCAGGTAATCATGGCAGTCATGGTCATTACAAAAGTCGTCGCCATACCCATTCCAAAAGACGACTCCATTTTTGACGAGACACCGATAAAAGAACATATTCCGAGAAAATAATAGAGTAGAAAATTATTAACCAGAACAGCGGAAATAAATATTGTCAGAAGAGAGCTCATGCTTTTCTCCTATCTGACTGGTTCAGATAATTATATAAAGCTGCAATCAGACCTAAGGTAATAAATGCACCACCCGGAAGAAGCATCACTATCCAAGTCTCAAAGGAAGAAGGCATAACTTGAAAACCAAAAACACTTCCTAATCCAAGAAGCTCCCTAATTGAGCCCAAGAGAACCAAAACCCAGGTAAAGCCAAGCCCCATCCCCAGGGTATCAAGAATTGAAAGATGGACCGGATTTTTAGATGTAAATACCTCTTGTCTGCCGAGTATAATACAGTTTACAACAATAAGCGGAACATAAGGTCCGAGCTCAGTACTAATAGCGGGAAAATAAGCCTTGAGTATAATATCAACCACCGTAACAAATGTGGCTATAATAATTGTAAAAACTGGTATTCTAACCTGGTCGGGTATAAGTTTCCTGACAAGTGATACTACAACCCCAGAAGTTACTACCACAAAACTTGTAGCCAAACCCATTGAAAGACCGTTTAGAGCTGAAGTTGTAACTGCCAGAGCTGGGCAAAATCCCAGAAGCTGCATAAGTATTGGGTTTTCGGCCCAGAGACCTTTATAGAATATCTTCCGCATCTTTAAAGGCCCTCCTAAGAATGTCCAGCACAGCTTCAGAAGATACAGTTGCACCAGTTACTGCACTAAATCCATCCCCAATTGTTTGAGAACTGCATCCCCAAAATTGCGACAAAAATGAATCTTCTTTCACCCTGTCTCCCAGACCGGGAGTCTCGACTGACTCTACAATACTTAAGCCTGTAACCGTCATATCCCCCGCAAAACCGGCCATCACCCCAATTATTCCCTGAAAACCCATACCTTCCGCATATACCGCATAACCCATCTCTTGGCCTTGGCTCAAACCGCGAAATATAAGCGGATCACGC
>JAAZFS010000074.1 GCA_012511615.1 Elusimicrobiota bacterium
GTCAGAGAAAAATTTGGAAAGAAAATAGGGCTGGCAGATATTGGGTGAGCTTTTAGTTTGAATATATTAGTAACTTAATTATAATCATAGAACAAACAAGTAAATTATAAATTTATGAATTCTCTTGCTATATATCCTGGAAGTTTTGATCCCGTCACCAACGGCCATATTGATATTATCGATAAGTCTCTCGGAATTTTCGATAAAATAGTTGTGGCAATCATTGTAAACCCATCTAAAAAAACACTTTTTTCAATAAAAGAACGTGAAATGATGCTGAAAAGCATATTCAAGGATAATGAAAAAATAGAGATTAGGAGTTTTGAGGGCCTTTTAGTAGATTTTGCTACTTTAATCGGAGCCGATACTGTAATAAGGGGGCTCCGGGCAGTATCTGACTTTGAATATGAGTTTCAAATGGCTCTTATGAATCAGCGACTCAATCCGAAAATTAAATCTGTATACCTTATGCCCTCGCCGGAATTTTCCTTCATCTCTTCATCGATAATAAAAGAAGTGTTTTTCTTTGGCGGTGATATTGCCGGTCTAGTCCCCCGGGGGGTAGTAGAATTTCTAGAAAAAAAACGCGAAGTTTAAGTTGTTAATGGTAGAAAGGAGAATAAAGTCGTGGGCTTATTAAAAAATATTTATCAGAGAGCTTCTCAGGCGGATAAGAGTATTATCCTTCCCGAAGGGGATGACCCCCGGGTGCGTGAAGCTGCTCTTCAAGCTGTTGATTCGGGGCTGGCGCGGGTCAGTCTCATATCCAAAGAACCTCTTGATGGTGTAAACACATTCCATACGGAAAAAGATCCTCTAGTTTACTCTTTGGAACTTTTAGCTGCAGGTGAATATGACGGACTGGTGGCTGGTGCTACATATAAGACTGCCGATATTCTAAGAGGAGCTCTAAGAAATAAGACTCTATGTTCGGGAGGGCTACTTTCATCATTTTTTCTTATGGAGACTTCTTTGAAGTCAAGTGGAGAGGAAGGAGCTTTCCTCTTTGCGGACTGTGCGGTTATTCCAGATCCAAATCCAAAGCAACTCGCTGAAATCGCTGAATCTACTGCGGCCAGTGCGGAAAAAATACTGGGTTGGAAGCCCCGTCTTGCTCTCCTTTCATTTTCAACCAAAGGGAGCTCTTCTCATCCTGCTGTAGAAAAGGTTCAGGCTGCGATGAAGATTCTCAAAGAAAAAAATCCTGGGTTTATTTTTGATGGGGAGCTCCAGCTTGATACTGCTATTATTCCTGAGGTGGCTATGAATAAAAACCCTGAAGGAGTATTAAAGGGTAGGGCAAACATAATTATATTTCCTGACCTAAATTCAGGAAATATTGGCTATAAACTGACCGAACGCTTGGGCGGAGCCCGTGCGATAGGTCCAATTCTTCAGGGTATGAACCGTCCTGTAAATGACCTCTCCCGGGGATGTTCGGTTTCGGATATTATTGATGTAATAGCCTTTACGGCTCTTCAGGCGTAAATTATATATAAAAGGAAAGATTTATGGCTATAAAAATCGATCAACTACTGAAATTAATGTTTGAGAAGAATGCCTCCGACCTACACATTCATTCTGGTATTCCTCCGGTATTAAGAATTGATGGTGATTTGAGGAGATTGAATTGCGACCCTCTTACCCTACAGCAATGCCAAGACATGATTTACAGTATATTAAGTGAAACACAGAAGGAAGAGCTTGAGTCTGAACAGGAACTTGATATTTCCTTTGGTCTACAGGGTCTAGGACGCATACGTTTAAATGCATATTTTCAGCGTGGGTCAGTTTCTGCGGCAATAAGATCGATTCCTTCAGAATTTTTAACATTCGAAGAGCTCGGATTACCTCCAGCTGTAAAAGATATTGTTGAACTTCAGGTAGGCTTGGTGCTTGTCTGTGGTCCAACTGGGAGTGGAAAATCTACTACGCTCGCTTCAATGATAAACTATATAAACGAGACTCGGAAATCTCATATAGTGACTATTGAGGATCCAATTGAATATGTTCATGAACATAAACAATGTTTGGGATCTCAGCGCGAGGTAGGAACAGACACCAAGTCATTTCCTCAGGCACTCAACTACTCGATGCGCCAGGACCCGGATATTATTCTGATTGGAGAAATGAGGGATTTTGAGACAATTTCATCTGCCCTGACAA
>JAAZFS010000075.1 GCA_012511615.1 Elusimicrobiota bacterium
GGTTTAAAGGAACTTACCACATATAAATATCACCTTATTGGGAACGGCCAGATAAGGGAGTGAGGTATGTTTTATTCGGGGGGATGTTTGACCCGCCTCATATCGGACATATGTCGATTGCCCGTGAGGCCGTACGACTGCTGGATCCAGATAAAATTATTTGGATACCTTCTGCAAATCCTCCTCACCGTAAGAAAGCTCTTATACCAGCAAGAGAGAGATTTCTTATCCTCAGCGAATGGGCAAAAAACCAGCCGAATAATGAAATATCTTCTTTTGAGATAGAGCGTTCTGCTCCAGGATATACCGTTGATACCCTCTCATATTATAAAGATACTAATCCGGATGCAGAATTTTTTATTCTTATCGGCTCCGATCAAGCCGCTTGTTTTTCCCAGTGGAAAAACTGGCGCACAATTATTGAAAAGGCAAATCTCTGTGTGGCAGGAAGACCTGGCGGCGGAGAACTTCCTCCTGAGGCAGCTGCTCGTGCGGTATATCTTGATAATCCGCCCTTAGACATATCCTCTACAGAGATAAGAGAAAAAATTTTAGCTGGTCAAGATCTTAAAGGCTTGGTTGAACCGGAAATTTACTCAATTCTTTTAGACAGGAAAATATTGAGAGGGCTCCGCTAAAAAAATCACCCCATGAGAGGCAAATTTTTTTTGATTTTGGGAATTATTCCGCTCTTGCTCTTAATTTATCTTTCTGGAAGCAATCTAAATAAAGATATTTTATCTGGAGATAGAATAAATATTCTTCTTACAGGAACAAGTTTGGTAGAAAACCGGGAACGTCCGATTAGCTTTACGCTCCTTAGTTATGAACCGGTTACTGGCTATCTGGATCTTCTTATAATTCCTTCGGATGCAATGTTAAGTGTGCCCTATGAAATTACCTGGAGGCAGGTCCAGAGATTGGATGACATATATTTACGGTTCAAAAGGGATGCCGAAGGTGCTGTAGAAAATTTTCATCAGGTTTTCTTTGAAAAACTGGAGAAATATCTTGGGGATAGATTGTCAATCAACTACTATTTTACCTTTGATTACTCAATAGTTAAGGATATTGTAGGAAAATTAGGGGGGATTGAAGTAAAGCTTGAGGAAGAAGGAAGCTATTCCAACACTCGTACGGGTTTTTCTCTACACTATTCTACTGGGACCCATTATTTTAGCGGTCAGGAGGCTGGCCTTTTTGCAGGTGCTGTGGTTTCTGAAAGAGATGAACGCTCCCAAAAAACCCATTTCGGTAATTTTTTGTCCGGAATTTTAGGCCAGAGTTTAAGCTTGGAGGGGATAAGACTTTTGCCTTCCTTACCAGAAATTTTTGGCGGTCGTATTTCAACTAATCTTAAACTACGGGATATTTTGGTGATTTTTGAAAGTTTAAGAGATCTTTCAGACTTGAAATATAGACGACAGGCCCTGGTCGGTCCAGTGGAAACCCGATGGGGCATCAACTATCGGAATATTGACCGAGATAAAAAAAGTGATATTATTGATGTAATATATAATTCTGCATTACTGAATCTTCCTGTTTCTCGTAGGGATAAGGTGGTGCTGGCAGAGAAAAGAATCACCGCCGAGGTCTGGAATGCTACTAGTAAATCTGGCTTGGCCAGAGAAATGACGGAGTTTTTAAGGCGGAGAAATGTAGATGTAATTGGATACGGAAACTACGGCGCCAAGAGAAGGATGACTCAGGTGATTTCCAGGAATGGAGATTTAAGGAAGGCCGTAGATGTATCTAAAATCATTGGTTGTATGAATGTGGTTACTGATATAGATATTGCCAGAATGGTGGATGTGAATGTTGTGATAGGAGATGATATAGAGGAAATATGGTCCAGGTAATTGATTACAGAAAAACCTCTATAAATGCTGTGGCTTTTATGGAAGATAAGAAGGCAGAGGATATACTACTCTTTGATTTGAGGGGGCTAACTTCTTTTACTGATTATATGATTATTGCTACGGTGAATTCGACTCCACAGATGGAGGCAGTAATCCAAGAACTTAAAAATGGACTTGATATACGAGTATCTCACGTAGAAGGGCCATCAGGTGGTGGATGGGCACTTATGGACTACGGTGGTCTTGTAATTAATATTTTCTACCCTAAAGAGCGGGAGTTTTATTCTCTTGAGAGAATATGGGGAGATGCGGAGAAAGTGAGCACTTAAAGATGTATGAGATAGAAATAAAGACTAAGACAGAAGAAATCACGGGTCTCAAAGACATTAAATTGAGTAGCCCACCCCCTTCAATGAAAGGCGACATATCCACAAATGCTGCTATGGTGGCCGGTATTTCTCCTGAAAAACTCGCCGAAGGTTTGAAAGAATTGGACATAGTAAAGGAAATCGATATTGTGGGGCCTGGATTTCTGAATATTACTCTTACTGACCAGGCTTTTATAGATGAACTAAAGGAAATTGTTTCCGATCCTTCTAAATACGGGAAGGGGATGAAAAGCGGAAAAGTCATATTTGAGATGGTTAGCTCCAATCCTACCGGCCCTCTTCATATTGGTCATGGTAGGGGTGGTGCCATAGGTGATTCACTTTCAAGGATATATGAGCGCATGGGCTATGATGTATCCAGGGA
>JAAZFS010000076.1 GCA_012511615.1 Elusimicrobiota bacterium
AAATACAGCTCTGTAGAACCGACTCATAAACCTCCTGAAGGTTTAAGTAATTCTATTCTCAAGAGATTAGAGGAAGATTCGGTAAAGGCTTTTGAAATTTCCGAGTGCAGTGGGGCAGCCAGAGTAGATTTCAGGCTTGATGGTAATCGGCTTAGTATATTGGAAATAAACACTATTCCCGGGATGACCTCTACCAGTCTTCTTCCTGATGCGGCAGCTTTGGCGGGTATTTCTTTCAATGACTTAGTGTTAAAGATAATAGAAAGTGGTCTTAAGAAAAATAAGTAAAAGTCCTGCTGCTCAAAGACCTCCAAAAATCAGAAGGAAAGGTCTGGCTCGAGGTTCAAATTTAAAAAGAAAATTCAAGCCGGGTCGCTGGGTTCTGATTATCCTAATTCTTCTTTTTGGTGGAAAATATCTATGGAAGACAATTTCTACTGGAGAAACATTTAATCTAAATCCCGAGAATATTACGCTTGAGGGAAATTATGCTGTCAGTAATAATGAGGTTGTGTCTTTATTAGATGATATATATGGAGAAAATATTCTAAGAATAGAACTAAAAAAAATATCAGAGAAAATTTTAGGGATTTCCAGAGTTATGGATGTAAAAGTTCGTAGGAAATATCCGGATGGCCTAAGTATAAAAATAATTGAGCGGATGCCTTGTGGATACGCGATGCTATCAGGTATAAGAAATACAGTTAATGCGTGTGGAGAGGTCTATCCTGGTACAGAGGGACCTTCTATAGAATTTAAAGTCCTTGAGCCTGAGAAAATAGTGAAATTATCGAAAATTTTAAATGATATTAAGAAGGCAATGCCTGATATTTATAGCGAGATAAGTGCGGTTGACATGAACTATAGAAATGAAGTAATTATATATGAGGATGATTATTATATACGGTTTCCTCCAGCGGTCGAGTTGGATCCTGAAATTCTAAAAAACAATCTTTTTCTAACCAGAAGAATCCATGAAGACAAGCTAAAGGAGGGTGAAAAATTGAGTTACATAGACCTCCGTTTTATAGAATATTCTGGAAACGGTGTCAGGGGAGCTGCTATAGTAAAATGAAAGATAAATATTTTTGCGGTCTTGATGTTGGTACAAGCAAGGTATGTGCAGTAATAGCTGCCTTTGATCCTGTGGACCGACAGTTGAATATTCTTGGGCTTGGCGAAGCGGTATGCAAGGGGCTTCGTAAGGGAGTAGTGGTAAATATTGACGATACCAGACAGGCAGTAGTTGAAGCAATCGAGAAAGCTGAGGCGATTGCCGAGGTAAAAGTTAAAGATGTTATCATCAATGTAAACGGCTATCATATTGAAGGACATCTTCAACAGGGAGATACCAGAATACCCCGTTCAGACAGAGAAATAACAGAAGAAGATGTTGAAAGAGTTATAAATTCCGCCCGGGCAGTTCCTCTCTCAAGTGATAGGCAGATAATTCATTCAATACCCCTTGATTTCAGAGTAGACAACCAAAGCGGTGTTGTAAATCCTGTGGGCATGGAGGGAAATCATCTTGAGGTAGAGGTTCTCCTTGTTACGGGTGATAGTTCGCTTATAAATAATCTGGATAAATGTATTGCTCGTGCCGGTTTTGGAATACAGTCAAAAATCGCCACTATCTTAGCTCCTGCTGAAGCGGTCTTAGCTCCTGAGGAAAAAGCACTGGGATGCGCTATTATTGACATAGGAGAGGAGACGGTTAATCTTGCGATTTTTATTGAAGGCCAGATAAAATATATAGGTCACAATCCTATAGGTTCAAATTATATTACAACAGATCTTGCCTACGGTCTTCGGACTTCCTTTGCAGAGGCAAAAAGAATTAAGGAAGATTATGGCCAAGCAGATAAAAAATCTGCGCTGGATGGGGAAATTGAGTATTTGGGAGTTGATGGGCAGACTAAATATTCAGCTAATAGTGAGAAGATTTATAAAATTATAAAACCCCGAGTCAATGAAATTGTTGACTTTATTGTGGGTGAGATTGTAAAGAGCGGTTATAAACAGTTGATTCCTGGAGGTATAATACTCTCCGGAGGCGGATCCCAACTTAAGGGAATTTGCCGCACCATTGAAGAGCGAGCTGAGGGCATTCAGGTTAGAGTAGGGCGTCCTAGGGATCTAAAAGGAGAATCCGATTTGGTATCTGAACCTAAATATGCAACTGCGGTGGGCATGATAGAGTATTTGCTCAGAACAAACGCTTCCTACTCTTTTCAAGATTTGGCTGCTGTCGGTCGCGGAGGCTTTTTCGAGAAACTGAAAAAGTGGATTGATGAGATGTTTTAGGGAGGGAGAACCAAAACAATGGTTATTTCTATAGAACAAGAGACAAAAGGTAACGCTAATATATGCGTAATAGGCGCCGGTGGAGGTGGGGGAAACGCTGTAAATCGGATGATAGAGGCCGGCATCAAGGGCGTCGATTTTATTGCAGCTAATACTGATGCTCAGGCTCTGCAGGATTCTACTGCGGGTATTCGGATTCACCTGGGTGAAAATTTTACAAGAGGTCTCGGCGCTGGAGGAAATCCCGCTGTCGGAGAAAAAGCTGCAGAAGAAGATAAGGAAACCATAAAGGACGCCCTGAAAGGTGCGGATATGGTTTTTGTTACTGCCGGATTCGGAGGTGGAACCGGGACCGGTGGTGCACCAGTGATTGCTAGAATAGCCAAAGACATGGGAGCTCTTACTGTTGGTGTAGTAACCAAGCCCTTTATGTTTGAGGGAAAACAGCGTTATCAAAAGGCAATAGATGGATTGGAAAGACTATCTAAGAATGTCGATACACTCTTGGTTATTCCCAATCAGAAACTTTTTTCAGTAATTGAAGATGATACGCCTGCTCTTGAGGCATTCCAGGTCGCAGACGATGTGCTCAGGCAGGCTGTTCAGAGTATCTCGGACATTATTACATCCAGAGGACTGATTAATGTTGACTTTGCCGATGTGAAGAGTGTAATGCAGAATGCTGGTGAGGCAATAATGGGGCTGGGGGTTGGTCGTGGTGATACTAGGGCGGTAGATGCTGCCAAGGCAGCTATAAACTCACCTCTACTAGAGGACGTGTCAATAGAAGGGTCCCTGGGGTTATTGGTAAATGTTACTGGAAATAAGCACATGACCCTGTTTGAGATAAATGCCGCTATGGAGCTTATTCATAGTTCTGTCTCTGAAGAAGCGGATGTGTTTTTCGGAAACACAATTGATAATAGTCTGGATGAGGAAATGAAAATTACAGTCATTGCCACTGGATGTACTAAGAAAAATTACTCTCCCAAGTTTTCCGAGAGAAAATATAGGGATGATAATACTCAACCTTTAAAAGATAGTATAAGAATTCCTACCTTCATGAGAAACAGAGAAGAAAAATAGTGAATCCGGCCCTGAAAATAAGGGATTATCTTAGAACAATGGTTGAGGTTTCCGCCTCAGACCTTCATCTTAGGGCCGGTAGCCGACCAGTTTTTAGGGTTAACGGAAAGCTAATGCGGATTCAGAACTCTCCAGAGTTAAACGCGGAGGCAACCGCCGCAATTGCAAATGAACTTCTTGATGAAAGACAAAAAAAAGAGTATGCCCAACGGAAAGAGGTTGACCTTTCATTCAGTCTAGAAGGGCTGGCCCGCTACAGAGTAAATATATTTCAGCAGAAGGGTGCAGCTAATATAGTCCTTAGAATGGTTCCCGATAGTATCAAAAATTTTGAGGATTTGAACCTTCCTCCCGTTATGGAGAAAATAGCTGCTTCGAATCGGGGTCTGGTTCTTGTTACAGGCACTACTGGTTCCGGAAAGACAACTACTTTAGCTGCTATTATTGATTACATAAACAAGAATTTCGCCAAGCATATCATTACTATTGAAGATCCTATAGAATTTATTCATGAGGATATTAAGAGTATTATTTCGCAGAGGGAGTTAGGAGTTGATACACTTACTTATACTGAAGCGCTTAAACATATTGTGAGGCAAGATCCCGATGTTATTCTCTTGGGTGAAATTCGAGACAAGGAGACGGCCTCAGCGGCTCTTACAGCCGCTCAGACTGGGCATCTTGTTCTTGCCACCACTCATACCATAAATGCGTCTCAGACGATCTCGAGAATGATAGATATGTTTCCTCCGCATGACCAGAACCAAATAAGACTTCTCCTATCCGATACTCTGAGGGCTGTGGTAAGTCAGAGATTGCTAGAACAGAAATCTGCTTCTGGTATGATACCTGCAGTTGAGATACTTATTGCGACTTCTCTGATAAGAAGCATGATTGAGGAAGGAAATCTCACAGGGATAGCAGAGCATATAGAAAAGGGGGGATACTATGGGATGCAGAGTTTTAATCAAGCGCTTGAAAAACTCTACAATCTAGGGAAAATATCTCTTGAAGATGCACAAAAAGCCGCCACAAATCCTGAGGACCTTATGCTAAGAATAAGAGGAATAAAATCAGAGACGTCCTTTCAGGGATAGAGTTCTTTTCTTCTCCTTCGGCTTCCTTGCGTTTGGGTATAACTACCGTCGATAGCGGAGACTTTAAGGACCCCAAAATAGCCCGCCGCCTGCTTTCTAGTTTATCAGCTATACCAGAAGACAAAATATTTTTAATGAATCAGGTTCATTCTGATAAAGTGGCCATAGCTGAAGAGGGCACCAGCTTACCCAAGGCGGATGCTCTTGTGATTGGTAATCTTAAGCCACCTTATGCTTGTGTTGTAAGAGTTGCGGACTGTATGCCTCTTTTTATTATTTCTGATGGGGTTCTTGTGGGTTGTGTACACGCAGGCTGGCGTCCTTTAGCTGGAGGTATAATTCAAAACACTGTAAAGCTAACAGGAAGTAGTATTCACATATATGCTGGTCCTCATATATGTTATAAATGTTTTGAGGTAGGCGAGGAAGTTCAAGAATTTTTTCCGCCAGCCTCCCGTATAGGCAATAGAATCTCTCTATTTAATGCCCTTGAAAAAATTTCGGAATCTGTCGGAATCAAAGCTTCAGATGTCCTTCTTCTTAAAGCCAAGGGGTACTGCAGTATTGAAAATCCAGCATATTTTTCACATCGCGGTGGCGATAATAAGAGGATGGCCGCGTTTGCATTTCAGTACTAAATAACTAAAATCACTACAATGAAGAGAAAAAAAATTACAGTAGCCGGATGCGGCAATATGGGGGGGGCGATACTCTCAATACTGAATAAGAGCGGAAAATATAAAGTTGATGGTCTTGAAAAAAATTCTGATCTTAGAGAAATCTTTTCAGGACAAAAAATTGAGATGAACGAAAGCTTATCTCAAGTGTCATCTACTGATGTCTTGATTGCGGCGGTTAAGCCGAAAGATATGGCTGGGCTTATTAATGAGATTAACGAATCTGAGTTTCAAATGGAACTTCTTGTAAGTGTCGCCGCTGGAATTAAGATTGATTTCATAAAAAGCGAACTTTATGAGAAATTTCCGGTATCTAGAGTAATGCCAAATACACCACTTGTTCTTGGAGAAGGCTTATCTTGTATAGCCTTATCCGATATAGACGGAGAATATTTTGAGACCGTGGAGCAGATTTTTTCGCATACTGGTAATACTCTTCGAGTGGATGAAGAGGATATGGATGCAGTTACTGCGCTTTCTGGATCGGGTCCAGCTTACTTCTTTCTCATTGCTGAAATAATGAAGGAATATGCCATAAAAAAAGGATTCAGCCCGTCTGATGCAAGTCTTTTGGCAGCTACAACCGTAAGGGGCGCCGGTGCCATGATGATGGAGGAGGGGGCTGATTTCACCTTGCTACGACGAGGTGTTACCTCTCCAGATGGGACGACTGAGGCTGCTATTAATTTACTTGAAAAACAAGGTCTTAGAAAAATTTTTTCAGCGGCTTTGGAAGCGGCAGAAAAACGATCAGCTGAACTTGGAGGAGATTAGATGAAACCTGAAGATATTATATCCTTTGATGGAGTCGCATTGAAATTACTTGATCAACGCCTCCTGCCACATAAACGTACTTATATTAGAGTTGATAGCTACTTAGAGGTTTTTGATGCAATCAGGGACATGGCAGTTAGGGGTGCGCCTGCTATAGGTGTCGCCGCTGCTTATGGTTATCTTTTCGGAGTAGGTCAGGCCCTAAAACAGGATAAATCCGAAAGCGAAAAATTTGTGTCAGAAATGAAGGATCATCTTAACTCATCCCGTCCGACAGCAGTGAACCTTTTCTGGGCGCTTGAGAGTATGCATAAAAAATATTTAGAAAATAAGGATAGCGAAAAATTGTACTCCTTACTTCTTGAAGAAGCGGTCAAGATACATAAAGAACAGATTCAATCAGATGAAAGAATGGCCAAATATGGCTCTGAACTTTTGTCAGAAATCGGAGATGGTTTGCGTATACTTACCCATTGTAACGCGGGCGCTCTCGCCACAGGTGGTATGGGAACAGCACTTGGCGTAATCAGGCAGGCTTATTCTGATGGCCTGCTCAGTTTGGCTTATGCTACTGAAACCCGGCCCAGACAGCAGGGTTCCCGCTTAACCTGCTTTGAACTGCAAACATCAGCTATCCCATATAAGCTCATATGTGATACCATGCCCGGTTATCTCATGAGTAAGGGGATGATTGATGCAGTTGTTCTTGGAGCTGACAGAATTGCTGAAAATGGAGATACTGCAAATAAAATAGGAACTTATCAGCTGGCAGTTCTTGCGGATAGACATAAAATTCCTTTTTATGTGGCTGCTCCGCTTTCAACCTTTGATTTCTCTGCTCGGGATGGCAAGGATATTCCTGTTGAGGAACGTTCTCCTGAAGAAATACTGAAGATAGGTGACGAGAATATCGCACCTAAAAACACCAAAGTTTTTAATCCGGCTTTTGACATTACCCCT
Source organism: Elusimicrobiota bacterium (assembly GCA_012511615.1). Classification (GTDB taxonomy): domain Bacteria; phylum CG03; class SLGR01; order SLGR01; family SLGR01; genus JAAZFS01. The sequence continues at coordinate 6,899 of JAAZFS010000076.1, forward strand.
GTGGAATTGATAGGGGCATTTATAACTGAGAAAGGAATTGTGAAAAAACCAAATGAATTATAATAAGACCTTAAATCTTCCCAAAACCAAATTTTCAATGAAGGCTAACCTCCCAACAAGGGAGCCGAACTTTCAAAAATTCTGGGAAGACAATGAAATTTATGAGAAGATTCTTAAGAAAAATCGTGACGGAAAAAGTTTTATTCTGCACGATGGCCCACCTTATGCGAATGGAAATATTCACATGGGTCATGCCTTAAACAGGACACTGAAAGATATAACTATTCGTTTTATGAGTATGAAAGGCTACTATACTCCCTTTATTCCCGGCTGGGATTGCCACGGACTTCCTATTGAATATGAAGTAATAAAGAAGTCTGGAGGGCGGGTGACCGAGGATAAACTGAAGTTTAGAAAAAAAGCTACAGCATATGCACGTAAATTTATAGAAATTCAGAAAAAAGAATTTCAGCGTCTAGGTCTTCTGGGAGACTGGGACAATCCATATCTTACGCTTGACCCAGAATATGAGGCGAAAAATGTAGAAGTTTTTAGTGAGCTTTATCTTATAAAGATGATTTTTAGGGACTTAAAGCCGGTTCTTGGGTGTCCCTCTTGTTGTACAGCTCTTGCTGAGGCTGAGATAGAATATGCGGATACTGAAACTGAATCTGTTTTTGTAAAATTCAGACTTCTTGAAACAGCTCCGGGATTGAAAGATAGCGAAGAATATGAGATATATGCCTTGGCCTGGACTACTACTCCCTGGACGCTCCCCTCTAATACAGCCCTCTGTTTTCATCCAGATTTCAGCTATTCCTATATCCAGAAAAATAAGGAAGTCTTAATAGTAGCATCGGAATTTATAGAAGGCTATGAAGGATATAGAGAGATAGCTAGGGTAAAAGGAAGCGAAATGGAAGGCTTGAAGTTTACTGCTCCCTTCGGCGGCAGGGAGTCGCAGGGAATCAAGGGAGATTTTGTAACACTTGAAGACGGCACAGGTATTGTCCATATAGCACCAGGTCATGGTGAAGAGGATTATATTGTAGGCAAGACCTATTCTCTTGAAATACTTTCTCCAGTGGATGAAAAAGGATCCTTCACTTCTGAGTTGGGATTAGCTGAACTTGAGGGAAAAAATGTATTTGAGAGTGATCCCTTGATTATTCAAATGCTCAGGGATAAAAACCTCATCTTTGCAGAGCATAGAATAAGCCATTCTTATCCTCACTGCTGGCGCTGTAAGAGTCCGGTAATATTTCGTTCCACTGAGCAGTGGTTTCTTGGAATAGATAAAGAAAATCTCAGGGAAAATGCCATAAAAGAAATCAGTCAGGTTAGTTGGCATCCAGAGTCTGCAGAGAATAGGATTCGGGCCATGGTTGAGAATCGCCCTGACTGGTGTCTTTCAAGACAGAGACTCTGGGGGGTTCCAGTGCCTGTTTTCCACTGCAATTCCTGTGGTGATTTTATTGCTAATGAGGAGAGTTTTGCTAAAATCCAGGAGCTTATATTGAATGAGGGGAGCGACGGATGGTTCCGTCGAGAGGCTCTGGATATTTTAGGCTCGGATTTTAAGTGCTCCTGCGGCTCTTCAGACATTAGAAAAGATGATAATATTATTGATGGATGGTTTGATTCTGGGGTTAGCAGTTTTGCGGTGCTTGAGAGCCGCGAGGAACTTTCCTGGCCTGCTGATATGTATCTTGAGGGAACTGACCAGCATAGAGGTTGGTTTCAGACTTCTCTTATACCCGCGGTTGGACTACGGGGAAAGGCCCCATATAAAAGTGTTCTAACCCATGGATTTATAGTTGACTCTGAAGGGAAGAAAATGTCTAAATCTATAGGCAATGTAATCAGCCCGCAGGAAGTCATCCAGAAATATGGTGCGGATTTACTCCGATTATGGATAGCTAGCGAAAATTATTTCAGGGACGTAAAGATATCTGAAGAGATTCTCTCTCAAATCGTAACTTATTACAGACGGATTAGAAACAGTATCCGTTTCATACTGGGAAATACCAGAGATCTGCCAAAGGATTATATTACTCCTTATGAAGAAATGACCCCGCTGGATAAGTATATTCTCCATAAATTTAGCACTACTGTCCGTGATATTATGGATGGATACGAATCCTACCTTTTCCACAGGGGTAGCCGCGCTTTACATGATTTCTGTAATATTTGGCTTTCATCTTTCTATTTCAATATTTTGAAGGACAGGCTTTATGTATCGGCAGCAGATGATAAAGCTCGCCGGTCATCACAGAGCGCTCTTCGCCTTATGGGGATAGAGCTTCTTAAACTTGCCTCACCAATTCTTCCCCATACCTCGGAAGAGGCTTGGCAGGTTCTGAAGACTGAACAGGGTCTTGAACTTTCAGAGAGCGTATTTACCTCGGATGGTTTCAATATTCCCGAAGAATGGAACAATCCCTCAATTGAAGAAGAATTTGAACCACTTATCAAAATCCGTGAACTGGCACTTAAAAAAATTGAGGAATCCAAGGATGCTGGTTTATTTAAAGATCCACTCGAAAGTTCCATAAAGCTTAAGCTCTCAAGTTCTGAACTCTTCAATTATTTATCAAGTAAAGAGAAAGAGCTCAAAGAATATCTTGTAGTGAGCGGTCTTGAAATTATTAGTGACGAGTCCGCCTCTGAAGCAGAAATTTTAGATAGCGGAGTGGAGATTGAAGCAGTAATGGCATCAGGAGAAAAATGCGCCAGATGCTGGCTGATTACTCCAACTGATGAATTATCAACAGAATACACTGATATTTGTCTCCGCTGCGCCAGTGTCGTCAAAGAGATTGCCGCCTCAGAAAAATAAAATACTCATCCGCTCAATTATTCCGGCCCTGGCAGGCTTGGCAGTCTTTCTAGCTGACAGGTTTGTCAAGCATCTCATATATCATTCGATGTATCTTGGAGAGAGCCTTGAAATACTACCTTTTTTTTCGGTTACATATCTTATGAATACGGGTATGGCTTTCAGCATCTTATCGGGGAATAATACTTTACTGGTTCTGCTTAATATATTGATTCTGGGATTTATAATATTTATCCTGATTTCTGGGAAGACTTCTGGGAGTCTTGAGAGTTTGGCATATGCTCTTGTTCTTGGGGGTGCTTCATCAAATATTTTTGACCGTATATTTCATTCGGGTGTTATCGATTATATCGATTTAGGCTTCTGGCCAGTATTTAATATTGCAGATTCGGCAATTACGGTTGGTGCAGTTCTTCTTTTAATTGGACTTTGGTTAAATCCAGAGAAAACAAAAAAATCTGATGTTTCCTGAACTTTTTTCCATTGGCAGTTTCACTTTGCATTCATATGGACTGATGCTTGCTATGGGATTTATTGTCGCCTTGCTTCTTTTAAAACGAATAGCAAAAATCCTTCAGCTTGATACGGAATTGATTACGGATGCTGCGACAGGAAGTGTGATAGCCGGGATAGTGGGGGCCCGTTTGTTATATGTTCTTATAAATCTGAATAGTTTTATAGCTTCTCCTTTAAGCATTTTTTATCTATGGGAAGGGGGGTTAGTGTTCTTTGGTGGCCTTATTGGGGGAGGAATCTGGCTTTTGTATTTTGCTAAGAAATCCAACATCCCGCTACTAAAATTTTTAGATGTCTTTTCTCCTGTTCTTCCTTTGGCACATGGCTTCGGGCGTATTGGATGTTTTCTTGCAGGTTGCTGTTGGGGAAAAAGTACTGAATCTTTCATAGGGGTTAGGTTTACCCACCCTAAGACGCTGTGTGGAACAAATCTACCGGTTCATCCAGTACAGCTTTATTCTGCTTTTTTTCTCTGCATTCTTTCATATATTTTATACCGCTATTTGATTAGGGAAAAATCGGAACACGGAAGTAGTGCAGCCTTGTATTTTATTGGATATGGCGTTTTTCGTTTTTTTGTGGAATTTCTACGTGGAGATGATAGAGGCAGTAGCATATGGGGTTTCTCTCCAAGTCAGGTTATGGCCATTTTTCTTGTCGGGCTTGCTCTTTTTCTTTTCTGGAAAATCAGAAGGGATAAGGCATAAAAAGTGCTTGAGTACATAGTAGATATTCAATCCGCTGGAGAGAGGCTAGATAAGTATTTGGCTGGCGCCTCGGGCTTTTCACGTAGCCGTGTAAAGGTGGCTATTGAGGAAGAGAGGGTTTTAGTGGGCGGCGGGCTTAAACCAGCTCATTATGCAGTGAGGGAGGGGGAGAAGGTAGAGTTTTTTCCGAAAAAGATAAATCCTGCGGATGAGAAGGTAGAAATGCCTCTTGAAATTATTTATGAGGATGAGGCTATTGCGGTTATCAATAAGTCTGCTGGGCTTGTGGTACATCCGGCCCCAGGATGTTTTGAACCGACCCTACTAAACGGTCTTTTATTTCATTACCCCTCTTGCGAAATTGTACACAGATTGGATATGGATACCTCGGGTGTAATAGTAGTATCCCTAAATCAGGAATCTGCCATTTCTATCAAAAAACAATTTAAAGACCGAAAGGTAAGAAAAAACTACTTAGCTCTTGCTCAAGGTACTCCCGAACCCAAAAAAGGTGTAATTGATTTTCCTATACGTCGGTCCAGAAGAAATCCCACCATGATGAGCGTGGGCTGGGTTGCAGCCCGCCAATCCAAAACCTTATATGAGGTGATGGAGCAGAAAGATGGGGTCAGTCTTATTTCTGTCAGCCCTATAACTGGCCGGACCCACCAGATAAGGGTGCATTTTTCACATCTTGGACATCCACTTTTAGGAGATCTTAAATATGGAGGAAGTAGGGAAGACGCTCCCAGACAAATGCTTCATGCCTACTCTATAGAATTTTTGCATCCCTCAACCGGAAAAGAAGTTTTTTTCAAAGCAGATATTCCTGAAGATTTTGATAGTCAACTTGTCAGAAGAGGGTTCGGATTGAAAAGTCTAGAGTAATTTAGTAATATAAAAAGTTAAGCAACTACAAAATAACCTAGCAATATCTTGTTAGATAATAAAATTTTATGAATACAAAAAAACAAACATCTGAAGAACTGCTCTATGAGCAAATGAGGCAGGGGCACTCGGGCGGACTTCTTATTGTAGTTTCAGCACCATCAGGTACGGGGAAGACTACTCTCTGTAGAAAACTTATGGAAGTTGAAGAACGTGCCCGTTTCTCAATATCTGTAACTAGCCGTGCACCCAGAAGGGGAGAGGTGGATGGTGAAGATTATATCTTTCTTACTGAAGAAGAATTTCTCAGTCAGATAGATGAGGGCGGATTTATTGAATGGGCGAGAGTACACGACCATTACTATGGTACGTCTCGGGATTTTATCGAAGATAACCTAAAGAAAGGCATTTATGTGATACTTGATATAGATGTGCAAGGCGGCCTGCAAATAAAGGAAAAATATCCAGATACCATATTAATTTTTGTTATGCCTCCTTCTTTAGAGGAATTGAGAAATCGTCTTATCAATCGAAAACAGGATACTGTGGAAGAGATAGAAAAGAGGATAAATAACTCTTATGATGAAGTCAGAAGAGCCCCTGAATACGATTATTTAATCGAAAATAAAGATATAGAAGTAGCTTTAAGTGAAATGCGTGCTATTATTACTGCAGAAAAATGCAAAGTAAGAAAACAGAGGAGAATATAGTGGAAAAAAACGTCAAAAAAATGCTTTTCGATAATGTTGAGAATCCGTGGGAGTTTGTAGTTAATGCAGTAGAAAGATATAAAAAAGAATTTTTAAAAACCTCAAAAATTGGAAGAGCACCATCCATAGACACAGTTCTTGAAGCATACATTACTGAACTTATGGAGGAGGAATCAGCGTCAGAGGAAGATCTAGATGCTACTGAGGAAGAATCTCTGAATTCGGAAGCCGAAACTGCAGTTACGGATGCCTAATATACTCCTAGGCGTTACAGGGGGAATTGCCGCCTATAAAGCTGCCGAGACCGCTTCTTTATTTACAAAATCTGGACACTCCGTCAAAACCCTAATGACGGAATCTGCACTAAAGTTTATAAC
>JAAZFS010000008.1 GCA_012511615.1 Elusimicrobiota bacterium
CCTATGGCATCTGATGTGATTCTTAAAATTTCTAATTGCCGGATTGTTACAAAATTGTCTGAGAGTGCGCACTTGGCTGATGCGTCAATTAATTTTTTCTTAAGAGGAAAGCTAAGTTTATTGAGTTTTGCCAGTGCTGCGTCTATATTACTGAGTGAACCTGCGCCTTTTTGAAATTCCTCTATTGGCAATCCTAGGGCGGAGACTCCACTTATATAGGCTTGCTTTTGATCTGATTCATTATCTAGCCCAGCCTCTGCCATTGCTGCAAGAAGGAGTTTTGCTTCCTTTTCTACTGCTCGTAGAGAATAATATTTTACCCTGGAATTTATCGTTCTTCCAAAAGAGGGTTCCAGATGTCGGAGGACCATTCCCCGGACTAAATATTCAAAAAGAGATACCATCCCATCTGCATCAATCATCTGGGATAGTATAATCTTGAAAGAGGAATACTTTTTGGGCGTTATTTTTTTGAGTGATGAAATTGCAATTTCAAGAACTGGCAGGCGACTTTCTTCTGGAAGGCTCTTAAGATTTCGGGCTGCCTGCATAACTATATCTAGGACTTGGTTTTCATCTAATATGTCCATCTGTATTTTTTTGATTTTTTTATCATCGCTTAGGAGTAGGGCATGAATTACTCCATCAGCATTATCGGGTGAGCGAGCCATTTCAAGAAGCTGGGGAGGAATATTTTCAAGTATATCTGATGCATACGACAGTGTTTCAGTGGAAATTTTTCCAACAGTACTGGAGACTGAAGAGGGCGCTAGACCTAGAGAAAGAGATGAGTAAGGTCCTTGACCAGGGGACGATTTGGATGGTACTTGGACGGATTTATTTTTATTGCGGTCAAACATTTCAGTTTCCGGGCGGAGACTTTTGATTCTTTCTTCTATGGGGGGATGAGTTGCCATCAAGTTTTGGAACCTGCCAGATATACTGCTAGCAAAGAAGAGGTGACTTGCTTCGATTGCATTCTTGTTTTCCATAGTAGAGTTTGAGCTAAAACCAGCTATTTTACTAAGTGCATCTGCTATACCGTTTGGATTTCTTGTAAACTGGACTGCTGATGCATCGGCCAGGTATTCACGCTCTCGGGAAACCGCGCTTTTTATCAAATTCCCAAAGAAAACACCTATATATCCTATTGCCATCAATCCCAAACCTAGAAGAAGCGGACCAGCCTGATTATCTTTTCCAGAAGAACTTTGGCGACCAGACCGATAGAGGCTTGACCTAAGGAGACTATACCCCAAAAGGGATATAAGAAGTATTCCGTGCAAAACTCCTATAAGCTTAATATTTAGGCGCATATCTCCGTTTAGGATATGGCTGAACTCATGAGCAATAACCCCTTGCAACTCATCTCTGGAGAGGTTTTCAAGGGTCCCCTTGGTTACCCCAATCACTGCATCTTCAGAAGAAAAACCTGCCGCAAATGCGTTTATTGAATTTTCATTATAGAGTATATAGATCCCTGGGACTGGGAGACCTGATGCAATCGCCATTTCTTCAACTATATTGACGAGTCGTTTTTCTTCAAGTTTTTTTGGGCCTGATTCAAGACGCTGGCCCCCAAGCATTTTTGCAACAGCATCCCCTCCGGAGGATAGTAAGCTAATTTTATATAGGCTTCCTCCGATAAGAATTAGGGTAGTAACTCCTGCAACTGGAAAGAATATTCCTGGAATCCAGATTCTGGATACTTTATCTGGTGAAAAATTAAATATAAGAAGGAATACTGCGTATACCGAGAGGATAATAAGAATTACGGCGGCTAGGTAGTAGAATATGAGAAGACCAGTTTTTCTCCTTGCTGAGGCCTGGCTCTCAAAAAAATCCATAGTTTTCATTGTGGGGGCCTGTTAAAGGGCTCTTGTCAGAATGTTACTTTCGGTGCCTCTTTTTCCAAAGAGTCGGAGACCTCAAAAAGTACTGCTGGTCTGAATCCCAGGGCTCCAGCAAAAATAATGTTCGGAAAAACTTCTATTTTGGTGTTATAAGTCATAACCGCTTCATTATAGGCCTGTCTGGCAAAAGCAATTTTATTTTCAGTTGAAGTTAGTTCTTCCATAAGTGCAGATACTGATTTATCAGCTTTGAATTCCGGATATCTCTCTACAGTAACGAGAAGTTTTCCCATGGCTC
>JAAZFS010000077.1 GCA_012511615.1 Elusimicrobiota bacterium
AAATATGAATTTCTCCAAAGCAAATTTTATGGGAAACTCTCACCACTACTTAAAAAAATTTTAATAACAGGAGGATTTTTCTATTTAATTGCCCTTGTGGCTGGAGGAATTTCTAGGAATATTCTTTTCGCTGATGATGTTCTTTTATGGGAAGATACCATTGAGCGCTACCCAGACCATGCTCGGGCAAATTTCAATTTAGCTGGCATCTACTTTGATAAGCAGAATTACCCAAATGCAGAAAAATATTATTTAAAGGTAATAGACATACACAAGAGGCGGGGAGATGAGCCAGTACTGGCAGAGTTTTCTAAAGGACATCTTGAACTGATTGAAGCTATAACTAATCCCAATCCCTCTTTTGAAGGATGGATCAGCGATCATATTCTCCAACTAATCCTTGAAGTCAGTAAAGACCAACCAGAAATCAAAAAAAACCAGGACTCCTCTTATTTCGAAGGAGGATGGATGGATGAAGCGCTTGAACAAGCATTTAATAGGCTCTCTTTAATCTACCGAGAGCATCTGCCCCCTAAAGAAAATCAAAGAGAACTTACTGGAGAAGAATTTGAATATCTCAATCAATTAACCCAGAAAGGTCTCTTTATAGAAAAAGATTATGACCTCGTATCCGATAGGCGGACTGTCATATATTTTCTTAAAAAAATGGGCCTAAAAAAAACCCTTGAAAAAGGGCAGGTTTAGCCTTATCTTACATTCTGTAGCCCAGAGAAATCCTGTGAGTCATGCCCAGATCCTCAAAAGATCCAAAAGCATAATCAAATACTATGCTGGAGTATTCAAGTCCCAGACCAGTCGTAAGATGACTGAGGGCATCTAAGCCCTCGGCATTAGACTTAAATCCCAACCTAAGCGAAAGAATAAAATCACTGACCAGATAATCAGCATTTACTCCTGCGTTAAAAGCAAAGGGAACTTCGTTAGAATAATAAGTCTCGGCAACCGCCTGGAAATCCAGCCCGTACAGTAAGAAAGGATAGGATACACCAGCCCTTACAGCCAAGGGAAGCGGATCGCAATCATCTCTAAAGGACATCTGGGTCCCAAAGTTTTGAATTACCAGACCTGCATTTAGCATACCGAAAAACCTCTGTACCCCTACATCAAGAGCAAAGGCTGTAGCGGTGTGGTTATCTATATTGCTATGGATAAGTTTTAAGGCAGCACCTGCTGATATGTCTCCAAACATCTTTGAATAAGCACCAGTAATCAAAAGATCACTTGCTTTATAGGTGCAGGCCATATCGTTTCCAGCATTATCCACCTTATCAATAGTTCCTGGAGTAAGGTAGTTAACGCCCAAGGCAGCATATCCGTCAAAGATATTCATACCCATAGCCAAATTAGAATAAGACACATCCTCCAGCCATACAGTATGGGAAAAACTAAATTCACTTCCCAATATAGAGCTTAAGCCTGCAGGGTTGGAATAGAGGGCCATAAGGTCTCCAGATACGCCCGCATAGGCCTCGGCCATTGCAGCAGGACGGGCCCCCACCCCTACCCTTAAAAAGGCGGCAGCGCTATCCCCCGGATCTGCATGGGCTGTAAGTCCCAAAGCCAGTATAACCGCTGTTGTTTTTGTTATTAATTTTTTCATATTATTTTACCACCGCGAATTTCAGGGTCTTAGAATCACCGTCGTATGTAACCACCATTAGATATACACCGGAGGCCAGATCCTCAGCCTTAGCCCAGCGGTAATCACCGCCAACTGAAGTGGTGAACTCCTCCACCAGTTCTCCGGCAATGGTAAATACCCTCACCCGGGCACCCTCTGGTAAGCCAGCAATTACTATGCCGCTACCTCCTAGAGCACCAAAGGTTGCATCACCCGGTTTAAAGGGGTTGGGATAGACATAGACTTCTTTAACATCCACAGACAGAGGTGCCATGACCAGAGCATAAATCGAGAGACTGTCAAGTGACGCCTCCACCCATTTTTCTTTTGGATTATGGTTTGTTTTTGCCTCTGGCAGAATTTCCCACTCAGAAGTCGCTGTATTCAAGCGGGCTATCCTGAGCGCTGACGCCTCTTGAGCATCAAAGTCCTTACTATACTCCATGCGGATACTAATTTTATCAGTCGAATCATCAAAATCCGCAGGCGCCACTGGTCTACCCCGTCCATCAAGGAAGTGGTAGTCTCTCGGAGCTACTATATCCACACTATAGTTTTCATCGGTTAGCTTAGCATTGGCCGCACTGATTTTAGCAAGATCAGAAGCAGTGGGTGCAAGAACCTCAGCATAGACCCCCAGAGATACTGGAGGCAAGGTAAAGGTTATCTTTCCACCAGCCACTGTTTCTACTTGCTCAATCTCGGTCGACACTTCAAGCGCAATTGCATCGGTAGAAATAGATCCGGTAGATTCCAAAATATGACCGGAAATATCTCTGGCACTTACCTTGTAGTAGTAGGTTGCGCCCGTTAGAAGCTCATTGAAGGTATAGTCACTAGCTGCTATCCAGTCGGAATCCTCTTCGATTAGAGAGAAGTCAGAATGGGTGCTAACTTCATACCTGTAGGGGTCTTCTCTAAATGGAGCAAGACCTTCGCTAATCTCGGCAGTCAGAGTAATGCTATGTCTTTCAGCAGAATCTTCAAGCGAATCCATCGTTGGCGGAGTCGTTGATACACTGTAGATAAAGACATCACCTAAGGCATCCGACCAGTCAGACTGCTCTAACTCATTATAAACTGCCCTTATTCTTAAGTACCAAGCTTGTTCCTCATTTCCAGAAAAGAAGTCAGAGCTAGTTCCAGTTCCGACAGACATTTCATTCGGGTTCACCTTAAATTCTTTATCATCTGCAAATTGAATCTCATAATACTGCACAGAATCATGATTTTCAACAGGAGTCCAAGAAAATGTAGTCGTTTCCGGACTGGTGATATAGGTATTTTCCTCCGGCAGATTGAAAAGAGGACCAGTAAAAACCGGCCAATCTGGTATGACGGTGTGTGCATCGACGAAATCGCTCTCCATACCAACACTGTTGAGGGAGGCTATTCCATATTCATACCTCTTGCCCTTCTCAATTCCTGAGAAAGAATAAGTACACTTGCCTGTTTCATCTGGGCTACCTAAAGTAACTTTTTCTTTTATTATGTCTCCAGATTCGCTATCGACAATTTCAATACGATACTTGGTCCCGTCTGGATTTCCATTAGAATTCCAGCTTATTTCAAGCTCCATAGTTTTCATATTTGCCTCAGCCTGAACTTGATCGGGCTTATTGGCGTATGTGACTGTGGATACCACATCGGAATAGTCTGAAACATTACCCGCATCATCCTGAGCTTTTACTTTAAAGAAGTAGCGGGCATTGGGATCCAGATTAGCTGACAAGTCATGGTCTCCTGTCCCATGAAAAATCTCGGAATCAATCTCGCCAAAATCTTCAGTGAGACTTACTTCCAGCGTAAATTCAATATCCGAATTTTCAGTATACTCTTCCTCTGCAGCCAGCTTGACTGTAACCTTATTATCCTTGGTCATTGATTGAATAGTCAGCTCCACACCGGTTGGCGGAGTATCATCTATTGTAAATTCCCAAGTAGGTGACCAGCTGGACAGAATTTCAACCTCGTCCACAGTTTTTGAAGACCTAACTCTCCAAAAGTACTGGCCCTCACCCATATCAGAAACATCATAGCTTGTAGCTGACACTTCTACTGGCTCGGGTTCGGTATCGGAAACAAGATTGTCACCCGCTATTTGAACCAGATATTTTTCAGCTCCGTCAACTTCGTCCCAAGTGAGCGCAAGCCCAGGCGAATTTTCATGACTGCCATGTTCTGGAGCAGTCTGAACTGGTGCGGATAAACCCACAAAGTTAAACTTTTCTGAAGTTACGGATAAGGTGCCTGCAGTAAACTTAATCTGAGCATCAAAAACATCGTCATCTGAATCAGGTTGGGCAGTCAAATCAGTATATTCTACTATCCCATTGTCTGCACTTATAGCCTGAGTTCCGCCCAGCGCCCAGTCGCCAGCACCTTCCTTGGCTGCCATAACCTCAATATCAGAAGTATTGGCAAGATTTCCAAACTTATCATAAAGTTTAAGAATTGGCTGAACGGAAAATAGAACTGCATCAACTCCCTCTCTCATAGCCGGTTGGGGCTGAGTGATAATTCTTAATTCTTTCTCTGCGCCATGCTTGGGAGTAATTTTCAGAGGCTCATCCGGCGTGGGATTGAAAACATCTTCAACTTCTAATACGATAGTCTGCTCTTCTGCACTATTTAGGGCAAGATTTAGTGTGGCCACTCCTGAATTAAATGCAAGACTTACTTGAGCTGGACTCTCCTCAAGGTCATCTCCATCGACTTTTCCGAAAGAGCCATCCGGAGCTGGCGTATAACCTGATATGCTTATGTTGTAGCTTTCTGTAAAATCAGTATCAAGACTATCATCCGATTTATAGACTTCAATAGTTAGCTGATTGTCAGCTCCAGCAAGTGGAGTTGTAGTAGAAGCCGAAACTTCAAGATAGTTTGCTTTGCCCACAACATTATTTATAACCCCAAAATCGGCAAAATCCGCTATTTGAGTTCCGTTATCAGTAGCTTTCAGAGGCTGAGTTTCCCCTGCCTGATAGGATAGGGTAATTTCATCACCATAAGCGAATCCACCTGTTTTTGTTAAAACGAGCTGGTCCAGAGAAATGTTGCTAGAGGTAAAACTATATTCAGTATCATCACCAGCTAGCTTATAGGAAAAATATTCATATACATTTTCCCAACCCTCAATTTCTTTATTGAAAGTGAGCGTAATCTGATTACCCAGAGTGTCTGTCACAGCACTCTCAAGAGCAGGCTGAATATAGGCAGAAAAGCTGATTTCATCGGTAATTCCGATACCAACCCCCATCACCTCAAGAGTTATCTGAACATCCTCCACCTCTTCATAGATTGCTGTGATTTTATATTCCCCTGGATTTGAAGTCTCCTCAACATTTAGTAGAGTAATTTCACCAGTTCCTTGATTGAGAGACAGGACAAAATCTCCCTCATCAAGTCCGGTTACAGGATTGTCTCTAGCATCTTTAAGATTGACTATGAAATCAAATCCCACGGTCGCAACTTGGTCAGAAGAAGGATTTGTAATTGATGATTTATCCGCTGACGGAATCGCTCGAACCAGAATAGCAAGATTGGTTCTTGCGCCAGTATTAACCACCTCTGTGTATCCAGCAAGACTTCCGTCGCCTTTCTCCACATCATAAAACTGCGTGCCATAAAAAGTAAGAGACATCTGGTAAGAGCCGGGTGAAAGCGGATTTCCAAAATCAAAACTGGTGGAGTCAGCCGAGAGCTCTTCGATGATTTCTTGATCGGCTTCGTCAATAAGTTCCAAAACTATCTCGGAATCAAAGGGGGTATATCCCTCGGGCCATATCATCTTCTCCCAGGATACTTCCCTAAACCCAAGATCTACGTTTAGAATTTTTTCTCCAGCTTTTTCTGACCAGCTACTGACTACGCCCTTTGGAGAAACCTCGGGCCAGGAAGGCCAGGAGAGTTCAGGACCCGTCCAGTCCAGACTTCCTTCTTCTATTTCCATACCACCAGACTCCACATAAGCCGTAAATTTGACCGCGCCTTCTTCATAGGGCGGATAAGTAATTTCTACATTTGGATAATCTTCCAAGTCTTGTGACCAGAAAGCATCTCCTTCGTAGTCCAACTCAAATTCTTCAGAGGGATAATCTATATGACTGTACTTTATGGTATACTCTTCTGGATCTAAATCAGAGACACCAACACCTTCCATTGTACTTGAGAAATGCGTTATTCCATCACTGGACTGCTCCAAGTGCTGTTCAAAAGAAAAACCCAAGGCACGGGCAAAAGGAGGTGTAGTCACTGTAATAGGACCTTCAGCAATTTCCATACCCTTAACCTTTAAGGAGGTGAAAGAGTAACTCGTGAAATCATCATCTAACTTAAGAACTACACTGTAAACACCATCGCGCATATAGGAGAAATCGCTGACTTTTTCATCATCAAAACCTAAGGTCTGACCATCCACCTTTAGTGAAAAGTCTTCAGGAGCGTAGGCGCCTAGACCAAGTCCGTCCACATCCTTTACCCTAACTTTAAGCTCTACACTCTGACTTCCGGCAGCCAAGGGAGTAGAGGAAACAAATTGCGAAAAGCCGGTATAAATAATCAGTGGCCAATCTGTAGGCGGTTCTTCCTCTGAGAGCCAGACTGCCCCAACAACAAGCCGTTCACCAGGGGCGGTATGATTTTGAAAGCCGATTCTGACACCACCAGTCGTGGTACTAAGCGTACTTGTGTAAGAATGATCAATACGAATCCAAGTTTCTGTTTCTATTTTTTGTCCGGTTATATATTTCACTTCAGCTCCGTCGGCTATTCCAGGACGAACTGTCCCCTTGCCTTTAACCCAGATTGATAGATTATAGGTGGTCCCCGCAGTCATAACTTTATTTAACTGCTCAAGATATTTATAACTAGAGTAAGGCTCATGAGCAAAGGAAGAGTCTCCAACTAAAATTTCATTCGGATTACTTGTTGATTCTCCCCTCCCTCCCCAGACCCAGTCCTCAGGATTACCAGCACCTGGGGTTCCCTGCCATTCTCCTTCAAAAGCCCAGTTATCAATCATATTGGGCACGGAATCAAAGGCCCGGTATCTGCTCCAGGAGTTTGCAATAAGTGTGAGCGTGTTATCCTGCCAGCTGACAGAGTCCAGACGGCCGTCATTTCCTGCCGTAAGCGTTCCTGCATCAACTACAAGGATTTTCTCCCCTTGATTGGGATAATAATAGACGCTGGGAGCACCCTTAAATGACAAGTTGTACATAGAAATAGTGGATGAAACATCAAATTCGGCCAAGGCATCTGATGCGGTATTGATAGATACATCAGCTAAGTCTATGTTGAGGTTGGCTCCAAAATCAGAGAGATTAGCAACAAGATCTGCATCGCAAAGATTGACAGAATCATTAAGCTTAATTTTACCCAGTCCCTCTTTTTCAAAAACCAGATTTTCAGCAGCCGTGAAATCAAAGTTTTCCGCCAGAAGAGACCAGTCCGTCGTATCCCCATCAAATCCAAGCCCCATATCAAACGGATTGATATTGATTAGGGTATAAGAAGAAAGAGGAATGTCATCGCCATACACAGTTCTTAGCGGAATAGTATAAATTCCGGCGGCCTTATCCACTCCATCAGAAGCCCAATCAAAGTTAAAACTTGCAAGTCCCTCCTCAACATCGACCGAAACCGAGTTGCCACCTCCTATAGCGGAAAAATCAGCAAAAACTTGATTGATATAAGAGCCAAGATTCTTAACTTGGAATTTTATATTATTTCCACCGCTTCCATGGTAATGGTAATAAGAGGAAGTTGGGTTAGAGGTATCCGCACCATTCCACTTAAGGGCAAAAGTTTCAGGAGCAGGCTTTGTATCCAACTGAAAAATATGGAAAGATGAATCGGCTGAGCTAATAAAAGGATCACTTGCAGATGTGAAAACTCTTAAATAGCCTGATTTTTCCAGATTCTCCTTGAATGTAATTTTTAGTTCGGCAACACCATTTTCATCTGATAGGACCACTACTCCTCCGGTTTCATTGTCATCATTGAGCAGTTGAGCTACCGTCCCAGTAGCATTGATTGAAATGATATCTTCCTCACTAATAACATCCTCTAGATAACCCTCAAGAAAAAACTTAAGCTGGGCACCGGCAACTGGCTGATCCAGAGTGGCAGTAAAAGTACCCAAAACTTCTGAATTGTCAGCTATTAGCAAAGATGGACCAGCAAGCGTAACTTCTGTCGCTCTGACGGAAGAGACAACAAGTACATCCGCAAAAGATAGAGAAGTACTGGTCCCCTGATGGGTAAATGTAAGTGTGATTTTATTACTGATTAGCTCATTATCGTCTACTTCCAATTTAGCGCTAACCTCACCCGAAGCATCGCTTACTCCAGAAGAGTCGGTGAAATCGGTGCCAGTTTCTTGGTTACCAGTTAGAGCAAATTCCACTGTTTCGCCAGGGATGAGGTTTCCATAAGTATCAGTAAGTGTCAGAGTAAAGTCCTGACTTTCACCTTGGGCTATTACGTAGAAATTTTCAGGATCAGAAACCAAAGATGCTACAGAACCGGTCGAGACTTTAAGTTCTACTGGGTCAGATGCAGGTGTCTTTAGGCCCTCTACTTCAAATGAAATATTCTGAATGCCGGCCTTATGAAGAGCAAGATTGGCTGTCCCCACACCCTCGTCAAAATTTATTTCTACCTGTGTGGAGGTATCTGCAAGCTCAACAGATGAAAAAGTTCCGGCAGAGCCCACGGGCGCCATTGAATAGCCAGAAATTGTTACATTTTTGTCACCTGTAAAACCAGTGTCAATGTTATCGTCGGATTTGTAAACAGTAATGGTCATCTCGTTATCTACTCCGGCAACAGGCTGAGTTGATGAAGCCACCACAGAAACTGAATAAGCTCCAGAGATGATATTATTCGTAACAGCCTGATCAGTGAAACTCTCTAGAAAAGCACCTCGAGCACAGACTACCGTGCCTTTGGTATAGGAAACACTTAAAATATCTCCAACTTCTACTGGACCATCATTAATAGTAAGATTAATTTTTGAAGGATCACTTCCATCTAAGGCCACTGCGGAAAAACTCTGGTTTTCACCATCAGCTATTTTATATGTAAACTCAGCATGTTTTCCAGCTGGGTCAGCCATGTCTTTACTGAACTCTAAAGTAATAATAGTACCGTCTATATCGGTCTTGGCCCCAACAAGTTGTGGTGTGGAGGCGGTAGCGGCAATCGAAAGTACTGATGAGGGTCCGAAATCAAATATAAATTCTAACTCTAAGCTATCTCCAGCAGATTTAAGCTGACTGGTAAGATAGGAACTAAGTATCTGGACTTCATTTCCATTAATTTCATAATCGGTATTTAGCGCAAGAGTCTTATCTGCATGGTTTACTATGCTTGTTATTTCCTTAGCCCCACCCCAGCTCACTGTGATAGAAACATTTTCGGGATTATCAAGGTCATAGTTGGCTGAAGCTATGCTAAGCTGAGCATCCACCCAACCGGCTGGAGGCTTGGTATTGCCAAGCCAAGCGGCGCCAACTAAAAATGAAGGGCTACCTCCTGTCCTTTGCCCTCTTATAGCTATTCCACCCTGATCTCCTGCTAAAAGACTTTCAGACTCGGATATTTTAATCCAACCTATTTCTTCGGTATAGTTAGCAAGAGAGGCAGTTCTAGTTCCTCCGTCATTAGGTCTTTTTGTGAGAAGATCTATCCGAACATAATTTTCAGCATCAACATCCAAGGGCTTTATCCATATTTCTGAATAATAAGAGCCCTCACTCATGCTTATTCCAGACTCCGTGTGTAAATTATGCGCGGTACTTATAGGAGAAAATTTAGCTGAATAAGCACTAAGAAGACCATCATCACTTCTGGTGATATTGGCGTCTGCTCCATCAAAAACCCAGCCTGTTAAATCATTTGCATCTGTACCGGCACCGGTCCAGCTACTAAAATCATAATTGGGGAGAAGATTTCCAGTCTCAATGACAAAACCGATGTCATCTATAGATATCAGCCCACTCGTGCGGGCAAAAGACCACTTAAATTTTACATTACTTTCACCCTGAACCTCGGTAAGACCACTATGGGAATAAAAATAAAATTTTGAATCGGGAATTATTTCAGGCTCATCAAGAAGAGTCCAGTTGGTTCCCCCATCTATTGAGTAATAAACTTTCAAACTTCCTACAAAAGGTGTATCCGAGGCTCTCATCCAGTAGTTTACTGCGACCTTGGTTTGACCAGATAAATCTAAAATTGGGGATGTCAGTTCACCACCCGCTCCAGCACTATTCCTCATTGACTTGCTGCCTCCGGGAGTATGGTTAGCGGCACCAACATTTTGAGCTGTTAGATTACCCGTACTGTCCCAGCCCTCTAAATCAGCAATAACTGCTCCGGGGGTGGCATCTTCAAAGTTTTGAAAATAGGGAAAAGTGTTTACTGGTTGGGCAAGGGCTATCCCTGCAAATAAAAGAAAAACAAGACCTGTAAGCGCAAATGATTTCAAATTGATTGTTTTATTAAACATTAGAGTATGCTCCCTTGCCCTGAGGCAGAAATTATTACTTTTTGCTGGTTTTTGTCTATGTGATTTGATTTGTGTATATAGAGAATAGGCGTCCGCCTATAAGTAGGAAGTGAGTTAAAAATTGCTTTTGAATTATTAACCATTGATAAAATAAATAACACAAATACCTATAATTGTCAATCCTTCCTTGTTTGAATTCCGTCAACTATAGAGTATAGGATTAAATAAATCTTTATACTGTATCATCCTGCTTGAATCAGTGAAATTAGCAGATTTTACAGAGGAGAGTTTTTTGAATTTTGTAGCCTAACATTTAAAGTAAATTTTAAAAAACTTATTGAGTGAATATATTCTTGACAATTATTTATTTATCAGTACATTTAATTAGACTTAGCTTTCTTTAATTTACTAGATAAACTAAATCAATTATT
>JAAZFS010000009.1 GCA_012511615.1 Elusimicrobiota bacterium
CGATAGCCCTCACCACCTATTTTTTTAACAACATCTGCAAGCTCTTCAAGAGTACTATCTCTTAAATCTGGCTTAAGTTTTTCTTTTGATTGATTTTGACTCATTTGATTATTTATTTATAATGAATTTATAAAAATGACACTAGCAAACTCTAACAATTTAAGTTTTGAAGAAAAAACATCTGCCATTACTTTATCAGATATGGAGATTTTTGTCTTTCCCAGGCTATTCTATTCTATAGTCCTTGCAAACATCCTTTCCCCAATAATCTGGGAGTGGAAGAAAGACCCTTGGTTTAAAGATATCCATAAAAAGTCTCCGCGGAATCGTATAATAAGACTCAAACAATTCATTATGGACAACTATGTCTTTAATTTGGACCTTGAGACCTGGGGACTCACTAATAAACAAAAAGAAATATCCAGATTCAAAAACTTTATCGATACTGATAAACTGAAACAAGCTAATGCCCTATTTGGATATGAGGGTGACAAATATTATTTTGACATAGATATTAGAACTCATTTCGGCCTAGATAAATATAAAGATGACCTCATACCGTATTGGAAGACAGAGACTTTAGAGGCCATGGATGCATTTAAATATAAACCAGGATACCCCTCTGGGGCTGGTGAATGCGTATCTTTATCTACCCTATATGCGGCCGCTTTATTTATAGTTGCAGAAATACCTCTAGAGAAAATATTTTTGTTGGCAACCCCCCTACACTCTCAGAATTTTGTTGATGTGGGTCAGGGGCTTCTGACTAATAACCGCAGACTTGTAACAAAGAATATGTGGTTTAATGGCACACCCATATCCATGAAAGCCCGCAGGGCTCTTGAAAACGAACAGGTAACAATAATATCTCATATATCCGGCCACATGCACACGCTTTATGAAGAGGCCTACATGTCTGAAGATACATACATAGACTTTAAACAAAAAATAAGAGCATTTCTTAAAACCGAGCTTGATACTGGAATATTTGCAAGTTTTCTCCGCTCCTCTAAAGATGTACATATATGCCTTCAATATGAATGTGAAATTAATGGTAAAAAACGCTATATTGAACTGGAAAAACTTTTTGACTATGAACTAAAACGCTCTTTCTTTTTCTCAGGAGACACCAGAGCAAAACTAATTGAATCAATAGATCCTGGAGAATTTCACTCCTCTATGATTCCAGACAGGATTCTCTTAAATGATATTGAGTATCTGCTTGAAGAAGAAAAAATAGACATATCCAACCCTCAAGACATTGAAAAACTAAAAAAATCAATAGGTGGTGAGTGTATTAACTCTATCAAACTCATAAGTTCGCTGATAGACTTCTGTATCACCGACCCCAGACTTCCTTCAGATAAGAAAAACTTTATCACTGAGCCTCCTATTGATATAAAAGTCGGAATGGGAAGAGAAGAAATAAAGGAACTAATACTCTCACTGAGAAACGTGAACAGGACGGCAGAACTGGCTCTATACGCCTTCAGGGATTTAAACCTCATAGATGCCGAGCCCTTTCTTAAGGGGGCTCTTGAGAGAAACCCGGTATCTTATGAGGCAATGAAAGAGATGAGCCAAGAACAAATTATAGAAAAGGTAAGCAAATTTTCCTCTACTTCGATTTATCCAGGAGACGGTAGACTAGCTCAACCTGATGAGGTCTTTAATTATGCGACCGGTGACGGTCTTGAAAAAGCACTCCTTATAGCTTCGGTTTTAAAAGATGAGTCTAGAGAAAAAAATATCAGCATTGATATTCAGAGTGATAAAATACTTCTAAAAATTGGGGATAGTAAAACTGAGTTTTCTTCTACTAAAAAAATCAGACCTCAAAAATGGGAACTGTATCCGGTTCTTAAAGTAACAAACCACGACCCCATATAAATTTTTTCCCTTAATAGATATTAGAAAAACTTGCTCTCAAAACAGTCCAAATTATAATCCAAAAAAAGGATTAGTCTCCATATTAAAATAGATAAGCCGCAGTTAGTAACTGCGGCTTAACATTTTAGTTTGTTTTATTATTCTATTTTATCAATATCTAGGTTTTCTAGGAGGTCTATCTTCGCGCGGCTTAGCCTCGTTTACCCTTATTTCACGGCCCTTCAATTCTTTGCCGTTTAATTCATCAATCGCTGCCTGCGCTTCTTCTGCATTTGACATTTCAACAAATCCGAAACCTCTTGAGCGACCACTATACTTATCTTTGATAACGCTCGCAGAATCCACTGTTCCGAATTCTTCAAAGGCCTGACGAAGATCTTCGTCTGCTACTTCCCAAGCCAAGTTTCCAACATAGATGTTCATATACTAATCTCCTCCATCCGTGCGCTTTCTGCGCCGAACTTTAATACATCATTCAACAGGTATAGTCTGAAATATTCCTTCTTAAATGTCAAGCTTTTGAGTTTTATAGATTTAATAGCAAAGATAGGTTTCAAAAATGTATCAATAAAAATCGGGGATATAGTTCAATCCCACATCAAAACGATGGATATATTCTCCCAGTTCTCCCCCACCAGTAAAAGAATAGTTGAGGTTAAAAATACCGCCCCATCTTGTTTCAGGCGTAGAAAAGCCCGTACCCAGTGAGTATTGAAATCCACTCTCGACGGTGTTGATTCCCGCCCTAAGACGAAAACCTTCGTGATTGATATACTCTCCTCCAAAGCGATAGAAAGTACCTACAGAATCATTTTCAAGATCTAAACCAAATTTATAATCACTATCGAAAGTTTCGAGAACAACACCAACACCAGCCCTTACTGTAAAGGGAAGATCCACAGAAATATCTTCTAATTTATATCCGCCTAGATTATTAAGTGCGAGGCCGAAATTTAAAAAATCTGCAAGCTGAAATATCGAGCCCAAATCCATGGAAAATCCGGAGCCCTTGTAATCTCCCATTGTTCCCATCAGAAATCTTAAGTGGGCCCCCATTGAAAACTCGTTGAACATTCCTCCAAGAATTAAACCTACTGCACTTTCCTTGTAGTCGAAACTCCCCCATTCTTTTCCGCTTGCATTTATCTTTTCCATACTACCGCTATCAAATTGGTCAAAACTAAGTCCCCTAATATAGGTATTGGTAAGAATATGCG
>JAAZFS010000078.1 GCA_012511615.1 Elusimicrobiota bacterium
AAAAGTTGAAAATAACAAGTTTTCGGCAAATTTAGGAGGTAAGAATTTATGTGTCCGATAAAATGGGTAGAAAATCCAAATCCAGACAGTGCAGCTTTTGGTGTTGAGCTAGGAAAATTGATGCCACCAGGCATAGCAGAGAAGGTCAGGGGATTCCACTCAAGTATACCAGATTTTGAACCAACTCCTCTTAAAAAACTTTCGGCTCTTTCCCGTATGTTGGGTGTCGGTGGCATCTGGGTGAAGGATGAAGCAGAGAGACTTGATCTCTCAGCATTTAAAGTCCTTGGAGGCTCCTATGCCGTATACAGGGTACTGAAAGAGAAACTTGGAATTGAAGGCGAAATAAGTTTTGATGAGCTTGTCAGCGATGAGACTCGTAAAAAACTTGGAGATATGACCTTTGCTGCTGCAACGGATGGAAATCATGGTCGCGGAGTCGCCTGGTCTGCTTCACGTCTCGGACAGTCTTCTGTTATTTATGTACCTCGTGAAACAAAAAAGTTCCGAATAGTGGCTATTGAAAAGTATGGTGCCAGGGTTGAAGTAATCGATGGTACCTATGATGAAGCAGTTGAACTAATCAAAGCAGATTCAGAGAAAAATGGTTGGCAGCTTGTCTCGGATACCGCTGTGGGCGACTATCAAGAGATACCTCTTTGGGTGATGCAGGGATATATGACCATGTATTCTGAAATCGAAGAGACACTTCTTGAGGAAGGTGTGGGTCTACCAACCCATGTCTTTTTTCAGTCTGGCGTTGGGTCTTTTGCTGCTTCTGCACTGGCCTATTGGAGTGAGAAAGCCGGAGATAATCCCCCAAAATTCGTTATGGTAGAACCAGATAAGGCCGCTTGCTTTTATGATTCCATGATCAAGGGAGATGGAGAAGCCTATACTTTCCCAGGTGACTTAGACACCATAATGGCTGGTTTATCCTGCGGGCGCCCCAATCCTATTGCTTGGGAGCTTTTTAAGAACTCAGAGACTGTCTATTTGTCTTGTGCAGACTATGTTGCCGCGCGCGGTATGAGAATTTATGCGGCTCCACTAGAGGACGATCCGGTGGTTATTGCAGGAGAATCTGGTGCACCTACACTGGGAGCGCTGACATTTATAATGCAGAATCCGAAGCTTGCAGAGCTGAAAGATAGTCTGGGGCTTGATGAAAATTCGCGGATTCTTTTGATAAACACAGAGGGAGATACTGATCCGATCTATTACAGACAGATAGTTTGGGAAGGTGCCAACGCCGTTCCAGAAAAAGAGAGAATGTCCCCTGAAAATAGCGGATTTGATTTATAAAAAATAAAAAGCTTGAGATTCTTGCCAGTCTATTTTCTGTGAAAGAATTTCTTTATGCTTGAATTTAGTGAGGTTGGGTCTGCTATATCAGAAAGATTCAAGCTTATAGAAGATATATTAATCAGCCTTAGTTAGTTTTAATAATTACCTATGTTTGATTGAAAAGAATCTCAGTATAAAATTCTGTTTAAGAATGAAAAAGGCCCCGCGGCCGGAAAGGCGGAAAAACAATGTGTGAATATACTTTCTCACGACCGGATTCTTCTTGGAAACGCTGGGAATATTATAATTTTTTCAGCAAATTCGATGAGCCGTTTTATGGGATTACAGTAAATCTGGATTGTACTGCAGCATATAGAAAGGCTAAAGAAAGAAATCAGTCATTTTTTATTCTTTATCTTCATAAGGCCGTTAAATCTGCCAACCTTGTTAAGGAGTTCAGATACAGGATAGATGACCAAGGCCCCCTGCTTATAGATAAGATAAATGTTTCTGCTACTATAGGGCGAACCGATCACACATTTGGCTTTTCATTTATAGAGTTTGATCCTGATTTTGAGCGCTTCAGAGATAATGCTCTTCCAGAAATCAAAAGGATTGAATCACTCGAAGGCCTAACAATGGATGAAAAGACTGAAAGGTTAGATACAATTCACTGTTCTGCTCTTCCATGGATTCCTTTTACCGCCACTTCACACGCCCGCGATTATAAAACAATAGATGGAATACCAAAAATCACATTTGGTAGGATGTTTGAGAGCGGCGACAAAAAACTTATGCCAGTAAGTGCCCATGTTCATCATGGTTTAGTGGATGGATATCTTGTGGGTCTCTATTTTGAAGTTTTTCAGGGCTTGATGTCTGAATAGAATTTTCTTTTTATAAAGAGAAAATCCAACCTTTAATAAGCGAGTTTTCAGAATTCACATACATTTCCTATAAGGTTTTCTATGCAAAATTTTACTTAAGATAGACTAAACAGTTTAGCTTTTTATAAATAAGTGGATTTGAAGGGTAAAGGCATATTTTAGTATACTTGCGAGGATAAAAAATCATATCAGAGGAAAGATTATGAGAGCAGAAGAAGCGATAGAAAAAAGAGTAAGTGTTAGAAAATTTTCTGAACGAAGCCTATCAGCGTCCGATCTGAAAAAAATCATAGACGCTGGCCGGCTTGCAGCTACAGCAAATAATATTCAGCCTGTTGAATTTATTATTGTTCAAGATAAGGATAGGCGCAAAAAAATGAGTGCTCTTGCACCTAAAAATGGGCCTTATATGGAATATGCTCCTGCGGTAATTGCTGTAATTTCTCAACCTGAAACATATTATTTAGAAGATGGATCGGCCTCAACGCAGAATATACTTGTTATGGCCCGTGCACTTGGAATAGGAAGTGTTTGGATTGCTGGCGACAAAAAAGACTATGCCCCGGAAATCCTTCGTTTGTTGGGGGCTCCTGCGGATTACAGGCTAGTAAGTCTGGTTTGTTTGGGCTACCCAGAGAAAGACTTTCCTACTACCCCTAAAAAACACCCTTCTGAGGTAAGGCACTGGGAAATGTATGGAGTATCTGAGGAGGAAGTCTAGGGTAGATGAGTTTTGAAAAGCAATTGGAGTGCTTGAAAAACTGCACCCAGAACAGGAGTATATTTAGTTATTTAATAGGGAGCATAGAC
>JAAZFS010000079.1 GCA_012511615.1 Elusimicrobiota bacterium
CTCCAGGGTTTGCGGGAAGTGATATTGCTAATGTTATGAACGAGTCGGCGCTTCTAGCCGGAAGAGAGGATGCTAAAGGAGTTACCATGCATCATGCGGAAGAAGCTATTGACCGGATTATAGCGGGTCCAGCCAAAAAAAGCAGGGTTATCTCTGATGAGGAAAAGCGGAAAATAGCCTATCATGAGGCGGGCCATACACTGGTGGCTCTTCATTTAAAGAATGCAGATCCAGTCCATAAGGTTTCTATACTTCAGCGAGGCCCCGCGCTTGGCTACACACTTCAGCTTCCTATGGAGGACCGCTACCTTACCTCAGAAGATGAAATACTTGATAAACTGAGCGTTATGCTTGGTGGTCGTAGCGCCGAAGAGATAATATTCAATGAAAAGACTACAGGTGCCCACGATGACCTCCGCCGAGTGACCGAGATGGCTTATAAGTTAGTTGTTGAATACGGCATGAGCGAGGAGCTTGGACCCCTTACATATAATCGAGATCGCGAAAATATATTTTTAGGAAGGGAAATCTCCCAGGGGAGGGAGTATTCAGAAGAGACTGCCCGCCGTATTGATAAGGGTGTAAGAAATATTGTGGAAAGGTGCCACAAGGTTGCTCTGGATGTATTAGAAACAAACAAAGATAAGCTAATAGAGTTGGCAGAGGAGCTTATAAAAAGAGAGCAGATTGTGGGCGATGAAATCAAGATAATTGCCGGCATTATGCCTCCACCAGAAAAGACGGAGTTAGCTCCTGAGGTAGAGAGTGAAAGTAAAGAAACTAGGGATTCAGAACCTGATCTTTTTGATATAGAAGAAACTAGTGAGGCCGATGAGGCTTCTCTGGGGGAAAAAGATAAGCTTAAGCAAGAAAAAGATGCTGGGGATGATAAGACTCTCACGAGTGCAAAAACTAGTCCTAAGCAAGAAAGAGATGCTGGGGATGATAAGGATCTCGCGAGTGTAAAAACTAGTTCTAAGCAAGAAAGAGATGCTGGGGATAATAAGGCTCTCTCGAGTGCAAAAGCTAGTTCTAAGCAAGAAAAAGATTCTGGAGATGACAGGTCTCTGGCGGTTGAAGAAAATAGTTCAAAGAAGGAAAAAACTGCCAAGAATGATAAGTCTACAGTGAGAGGGAAAGCTGTGCCCAAGAAAGAAAAAAATGTTGGGGATGGTGATTCTGCTATTCTAAAAAAAGATATTTCTAAAGCAGAAAAAGATAGTGGTAATGATGAGTCTCTCGCAGGTCTAGAGAAAACTCCCAAGAAAGGAGAAAAGGCCAGCAGTGATAAATCGTCACCAAAGTCGTCTTCTAGTAAAAATCCTAGTTTAGAGAAAGAAAATTTGGTTGAGGCAGAGGAAGACAAGAAAGGTAAAGATGGATCATAAAGCAATAAAAAAAGCAGTTAGAGATTTTTTAATAGCAATAGGGGAAAATCCTGAAAGGGCGGGCCTTGTAGATACGCCTGACAGAGTAGCTAGAATGTGTGGCGAGATATTTTCTGCATATAATAAGCCTTTTACTCCGCCTCCGGCTTATTTTCAGGAAGAAAATTATTCTGAAATTATACTTGTAAAGGATATAGAGTTTCATTCTACTTGTGAGCATCATCTATTGCCTTTTTATGGAAGGGCTCATGTTGCCTATATACCACGAGATGGAAATATTACCGGACTTTCAAAAATATCCCGTCTTGTAAGTTCCTTGGCCAGTCGCCTTCAGTTGCAGGAGCGTCTGACTAATATTGTTGCCGAGCAGATGATGGAGAATCTGAACCCTTTGGGAGCCATGGTTGTAATTGAGGCTCAGCACCTTTGTATGATTATGAGAGGGGTAAAAAAACCAGGCTCTAAAGTTATTACTTCAGCCATGCGTGGGGTTTTCCTAAAGGATGCCCGTACCCGCTCAGAAGCTCTATCCTTGATGCATAAAAAAGTTCTTTGAGAATAAAGGATATCAGGGGTGCCTCTCCGGCAGTAATGGGAGTAATCAATATTACCCCTGACTCTTTTTCTGACGGTGGTCTATACAATACTCCTGAGGCCGCTCTTATTAGAGCTGAAGAGATGGTTGAGGAAGGTGTAAGGATAATTGATATAGGTGGCGAGTCCACTCGTCCAGGTTCTGTGGGAATTGGTGTTCAGGAAGAACTCGATAGAGTGATACCAGTATTAGAGAAAATATTGTCGTCAATAGATATACTGGTTTCTTGTGATACTTCAAAACCCCTTGTTGCTTCTGAGGCCCTAAAGTATGGCGCAGTAATGATTAATGATGTAACTGGGGCAGAAAACTTAGAGATGATAAGGGTTGTTGAAGAAAACAATGCGGCGCTTTGCATAATGCATATGAAAGGCTGTCCGGAAACTATGCAGAAAGATACCTTATATGACAATATGTTTGAGGAAGTGAGGGACTATCTTTATGCTCAGGCATCTCTTTGTGTAGAGTTAGGTGTAGACAGGGAAAATATATGTCTGGACCCCGGAATAGGGTTCGGTAAATCTCCAGAAGATAATCTAAGGATTATGGGAAATGTTGGGTATTTCAAGGGAGATTATCCCTTATTAATGGGGGTTTCTAGAAAATCAGTTATTGGAAAATATACTGGAGTGGAGGAGGCTAATAAGCGTTTGGGGGGATCAATTGCTTCGGCTGTATGGCTAGCTCTTGAAGGGGTTGATATTGTACGAGCGCACGATACCAAGGAAACTTGCCAGGCGCTTAGGATTGCGGCATTATTAAAAGAGAGTAAAAATGAGTGAGTTTTTAAGACTGATACAGGTGATATGGATGGATTATCTCCGCCATTTCATAGATATAATTCTCAGCGCATTCATTATTTATAAACTGATGGATTTGACCAGTGGAACCCGTTCCATGCAAGTTTTAAGGGGTATCCTTTTTCTTCTTATTGCGACCTTGGTTGCCAGCATGTTGGACTTTGTTTTGATAGGATGGCTTTTAAGATGGTTCTGGGTTGCTGGTGTTGTGGCGCTTGTAATTGTTTTTCAACCGGAAATTAGGAGTTTTCTTGCCGATCTTGGATCCAGAAAATTTACTCGCCTGATAATGAGGGGGGATTCTGGTTTTATCGATGAGGTGATAAGTTCGCTTAAGAATATATCCAGTAAAGGTCAGGGAGCTCTGGTTGTTTTTGAGCAGGAGACTGGACTGAGGGATTTTGTAGAATCTGGCATAATGATTAACGGAGAGATTAGTCAGGAAATTATAGAAACTATTTTTACCCCTTTAACGCCTTTGCACGATGGTGCGGTTATAATTTCTCAAAATAGGATTCTTGGTGCCGGATGTATTCTTCCCCTGACACATAACCCTATGATGTCAAGGGTGATGGGGACCCGCCATCGGGCGGCAGTCGGCCTATCGGAGGTTTCTGACGCTATAATATGTGTTGTTTCCGAAGAGACCGGCGAGTTTTCTATAGCGCATGAAGGTAAATTGAAACAAGGTGTTGACATAGAGGAAATTAAAAAATATTTGCTTAAGTATTTCTCTGAAAAACCCACGGTCAAGGGACATAACCTGAGGAAATAATTGAAGAAAAATCTATTTCATAAAATTTTTGCCCTAATAATAGCTTTGGTACTTTGGGGATACCTGATGTATATAGGTCAATGATTAAGTTAGGAGTTAATATAGATCATGTTGCCACTCTTCGGCAGGCCAGGCAAGAGGGTATTCCGGATATTCTTGAGGCCGCCTACGCTGTTGAACGCGGCGGTGGAGATTCGATTACGATTCACTTGAGGGAGGACAGGAGGCATATTCAAGATGAAGATGCCTTTATACTTAAAAACCAAGGTCCCCTTATGATAAATTTTGAGATGAGTGCTGCCGAGGAAATGGTTAACATTGCCCTTAAACTTCATCCTAGGAGTGTTTGCTTAGTGCCTGAGAAAAGAGAAGAACTTACAACGGAAGGGGGGCTTGATGTACTTGGAGATTTTGAAAGAATTAAAGAGGTGACGGGCCGTCTTAGTGAGGCTGGAATAGAAGTCGCCCTATTTTTGGATTCCGATGAGAAGCAGATTGACGCTGCTGCCAGGGTAGGCGCCGCCGCGGTGGAACTCCACACAGGCAGATACGCAAACAGTTTTTCTGAGTCGGATGCAGAGCTAAAGCGCTTGATTAAGGCTGCCCAACTGGCCACATCTATGGGTTTGATAGTTAATGCCGGCCACGGTTTAAATTATTCAAATGTTAAAGAAATATGCGCTATTGAGGGGGTAAATGAATTAAATATTGGATATTCCATTGTCTGTAGGGCAATATTTGTCGGACTTGAATCGGCGGTAAGGGAAATGAGGCAACTGATACCTTGAGGAAGAAGGGGTTTATTGTACTTCTTCTAATTGCCCTAGTTTACTGGGGCTATTTTTTTTCAGGTAAGATTAGGAATTTGCCAGAACAGGAAAAAACTGGATCCGATGTTATGGAAATTCCTCGGGAGGCTGGGCTTAAAATAATTGAGGGTCAGGTGAAGATATTTGAAGTGATTGAGGGACGCTATCCTGATACCCTTGAAGAGCTTATAGAAAAAGAATATATGGGAGTTCTGCCAGATGCCTATGGGCGGCCTTGGGAGTATGATTCATCTGACGGGAGGGTAAATTGAAATTTCTGGGCAATGGGGTAGATATTGTTCATGTCAAGAGATTTGATTCTGAAAATACTGAGAAAATTGCCCGCCGGCTTCTAAGCGAAGGAGAACTGGAATACTGTAGGGGAAAAAGCGATTTTGTGCTTCATATGGCTGGTCGGATAGCCGCTAAAGAGGCAATTTATAAAGCAATTAGTCTTTATACTGACGAGTATTACTGGAAAGATATTGCTATTATTCCCAGTAAAAGAGCTCCTGTCTTGGACCCAGAATGTAGACTTGCGGGTTTTCTAAAGAAAAATAAATTCTCCTTAAGTTTATCAATATCTCACGACGGAGATTATGCTGTGGCCCATGCGGTTGTTTGGAGTAAAAATTGAAAATAATCACAGGTCGCGAAATGGCCCGTTTGGATTCGGCTTCTGAGACTCCAGCGGAAATTTTAATGGAGCGAGCCGGCCGAGGATTGGCACTTGCAATAGAAAAATACCTTCCAAATTTGCCCTTAATTTTTATATGTGGAAGAGGTAATAATGGTGGTGATGGTTTTGTAGCTGCCCGTTATCTTTTAGAAAAAGGCCGCCAGCTCAAGGTTTTTCTTCTGGGTGATGAAAATAAACTCTCTGGGCATTCCGGCTTGAATGCTCGCAGACTGGATATACATATTGAAGAATTAATAGATATAAAAGCATTTGAGGAGGAGTTTTTAGAACCTCTTATTGCAGTCGACTGTATATTTGGTACTGGATTTCGTCCGCCACTTGATGAAAAAACCCGAAAAATTCTTGAAATAATTGATAAAAAAAGTAAAATTACTGTTGCATGTGATATACCGTCCGGAGTGTGCGGGGATACCGGCTGTGCGGATCTGGGCTCGGCTTATGCAGACCTTACGGTAACATTTGAATATCCCAAGGTTGGGCATATAAGTGACTTAGGTAATCTATTGTCCGGCAGTGTGGAGGTAATTCCAATTGGGATAGGTATTTCTCCTGATGAATATTATCAGGAAGCAGAGTTTCTCTCGCGAGAAGAGGTCCTTGAAAATATAAGCCGTCGGGATAGGTTATCTCATAAAAAGACTTATGGGCATACCCTTATAGCAGGTGGTTCTCCGGGAATGTCTGGTGCCATAGTTTTGGCAGCCAAGGGAGCCCTTCGTAGTGGGGCGGGTTTAGTGACCTGCGCTGTGACAAGGAGTATCGCCGCGGAAGTAGCAGCTGGCTCTGTGAGTTCTATGAACCTAATTCTTGAAGATGGCATGTCTGGAGCTCCAGCCGAAGGCTCTGCAGACAGGATACTTTCACATATAAAGAAAAGGGCCATTGATGCACTTCTTATAGGACCTGGATTAGATTGTGGGGCTGGTGCTAGAAATTTTCTGAGAGAGATTCTCGAGGGAATTCCAAAGGAAATCGCACTTGTCTTGGATGCAGATGCTCTGAATATTCTTGCCTCCTCTACGGAGGAAGTAAGAAAATATAAGTTTCAGAACTTGGTTCTTACTCCACACCCAGGTGAGATGGGTCGCCTTTTGAATATAAGCACCGAGGAAGTTCAGCTAAATAGAATTGCATCGGCGAAAAAACTTTCGGAAATCACAGGCGCTACAGTTATTTTAAAAGGCTACCGGAGCCTCATAGTTAAAAAAGATAAGGTTTTTATAAACCCTACTGGAAATCCGGGTCTTGCGACCGGTGGCAGTGGAGATATTCTTGCCGGCATGGTTGCTTCCTTTGCAGGACAGGGAGATGATGTATTTATAGCTGCAATGAAAGCTTCATGGATACATGGAAGAAGTGCTGACATGGAAGCCTGGGAGAAGAGCGAAAGTTTTATTCTTCCAGAAGATATGATAGGAAAATTTTGGAAAGTATGATTCGGATAGTAAGTATCCGTAAAAGGAGGAGTGTATGTTAAGTGTGATTTTTGGGATTGTCAGTGTAGTAGCAGGAGTTCTTTGGCTGGCTATGGGTGGTGCCTGGGGGCATTTTCTCGTAGTTTTACAGGGGTCAGTCCCACCGTTTTTGATTCTTGTTGGTCTCGTTGCTTTTGCGGCTGGAGTTTCCAGTATTAAGGACAATGCGGCAGCTCGTAAGGAAGAGGCCAAGCTTGAAGCTGAAGCCGCCGCCGCTTCGGATGCAGATGATAAAAAAGATGATTCCGAAAAAGATGAAAAGGAAGACAAAAAAGAAGACTGATTCGGGAAAGAATAAACTAATAATTATATCTTAGGCGTCCGGTTGGCTTGAACAAGTCTTTCGCCGGAAGATCCGGGGAGAGAAATTGTGGAAAAACTCACAACCTGTGGGAAACTTGTCAAGGTGTCTGGTTCGCCGGATGATACAATAAGATTAGGGAGGAGTCTTTCCAAGATACTGAAAGGCCCCTCCCGTAATCTTTTTTTAATAGGAGACCTTGGTTCTGGAAAGACTACGCTCTTAAAAGGTCTTGGAGCGGGTCTAGGAATCCAGAAATCTGAAGTTGTAAGTCCTACCTTTCAGCTCGTCAGAAAATACGAGTGTGGCAGAGAATCTCTTATTCATCTTGATCTTTATCGCTTGCATGATATTTCTGAAATAATGCATCTCGGATGGACCGATATGATTGAGGAGGATGCTGTAATGGCAGTTGAGTGGGCTGACCGTGCGTATGAGCTTTGGCCAGACGAGGGAGTATTTATTTTTTCAGCGATTCTTTCGGAAGATGAAAGAGAATATAGAATTTACTTAAATAAAGAAAATGTTCCTAGCGATTGAAACTACGACAGATTTTTTTTCCGTTTCTTTGGGAGATGGAAAAAATATACCTGAGACCATCAAAATTCACGGTCGGCAGCATTCAGAGAGATTAATTCCATCTATTGAACAGCTGTTTGAAAATCAGAATTTATATCCAAAGGATTTGAAGGCTATTGCTGCAGGGCGTGGTCCTGGATCTTTTACAGGGATTAGGGTTGGGCTGACTTGTGCAGTAACCTATGCACAGGTTCTTGATATTCCACTTTATGCATTGTCCTCTATGGATATTGCAGGAAAAGAAATTCCTGCTCCCGCGATTAGAGCATTTAGGAATAAGTTTTATACTGCGGATTATTCTCCGCAAGGCGATAGAGTATCAGAATATATAATTGTTGATGAAAAAGAGATGGAAGCAAAAAATTGTTTTGAAATTGAGGCTGAATCAAAAAAACTTTATTGGGAAGCGCATCGACTCTATAATGAAAGAGCCGAGGGCGACTGGAGAAATATTCAACCCATATATGTTATGAATACAGTATACAAAAAAAAGAATATGTAAGGAGAAATAGATATGGCAGCAAAAGATAAAAAACTTAAGTTTGCACTTCCTAAGGGAAGTCTGCAAAAATCTACGATAGAGATATTCACTAGTGCGGGATTCAGAATTTATTTGTCTGACGAACGCTCATATTATCCTGATTCAAATGACCCCGAAATAGAATTCATGCTTATCCGACCACAGGAAATGTCGCGCTACCTTGAAGACGGAGTATTCGATGCGGGTCTTTGCGGATGGGATTGGCTTATGGAGAATGATTCAGATGTAGTTGAAATATCGGAACTTGTATATGCAAAGAGCGGATTTAGGCCAGTCAAGTGGGTTCTTGCTGTTCCTGAGGATTCAGACATTAAAACCATAAATGACCTTGAAGGAAAAAAGGTTGCTACCGAACTAATAAATTTTGTGACAAGGTATCTGAAAGAAAAAAATATAAAATGCGATGTAGAGTTCTCATGGGGTGCTACCGAGGTAAAGCCTGGTGTTCTCTGTGACGCCATAGTAGAGCTTACCGAGACTGGTTCTTCTCTCAGGGCAAATCGCTTAAGGATAGTTGATGAGATTCTTTCATCTACAACTCGTCTAATCGCAAATAAGGAATCATATCAGGATGATTGGAAGAGAAGAAAAATAGACAATATATCTCTTCTATTACAGTCTGCTGTTGCCGCCGCGGCAATGGTTGGACTTAAAATGAATGTCGAAAAAGAAAAAATTAATAAAATAATGGACATTCTCCCCTCTCTTATGAAACCAACTATTTCAAATCTTACTGTGGAAAACTGGGTTGCGCTTGAGGTTGTAATAGAAAAGAAAAAAGTAATGCAGATCCTGCCGGAATTAAAGAGGGCTGGGGCTCAGGGAATTATTGAGTACCCTTTAAATAAAATTGTCTACTGAAAAAATTAGAACAAGATTTGCTCCTTCTCCAACTGGATATCTGCACATAGGCGGTGTACGGACGGCTCTATACAATTATTTATTCGCAAAAAAAAATAAGGGTAAGTTTATACTGAGAATCGAAGACACCGATTTGACCCGTTCGGATGAAAAATTTACCCGTCCTATAATGGAGGGCTTGAAATGGCTGGGACTTGACTGGGATGAGGGTCCCTATTATCAGAGTAAGAGAAAAGATATATATGATTTTGCTCTTAAGGAGCTGATTGATAGCGGGGAGGTTTACAGATGTTTTTGTACTCCTGAAGAGCTTGCCCAGCGTAGAGAAGAAAATCGCCAGAAGGGTGGCGATACTGGATATGATGGACGTTGCCTTAGATTAACAGAAGACGAGCAAGCAGATTTAGAAAAATCAGGCCTTCCATATGCATGGAGAATAAAAACTCCAGATTCAGGTTTTATTAAATTTGAAGATTTGATTAAGGGAGAAGTTTCATTTCCTGCAGATACTATTCATGATTTCGTAATTCTTAAATCTGATGGTATGCCAGCCTATAATTTTGCTTGTGTTGTTGACGATTCGTCAATGGATATTACTCATGTGATTCGCGGAGACGATCATATATCAAATACTCCAAAGCAAATTTTGATTTTTGATGCGCTCAAAATTAAGCCACCAAGGTTTGCCCATCTTCCTCAGGTGCATGGGATAGATGGCAAGCGGCTTTCAAAGAGGACCGGCGCGGTGTCCCTTGCAGAGTATCAGGAGAAAGGTTATCTTCCTGCTGCACTTAGAAATTACTTGGCACTCTTGGGATGGTCTACGGAAGACTCTCAACAACTCTTTACAGAAGATGAGCTTGAAAATAAATTTGATTTATCCCGCGTAGGGAAAAGTGCGGGTGTTTTTGATATAGAAAAACTCAATTGGATGAACGGAAAGTTTATAAGAGATTCATCAGCATCTGATTTGGCCAATGAAGCCCGCCCCTGGCTTGAAGCTGCAGGAATAATCGAAAAAGGAGATGATATCTCTGATAGAATAAAGAAGGCTATTGAGCTGGAAAAAGAGAAGTTTATGCTCCTGAGCGACATTCCGTCCAAAATTGACATTTTAATAAAAGATAGTATATTATACGATACTAAGGCAGTCACTAAACGCTTAAAAAAAGAAGGCGTCAGAGATGTTTTAGAAGGCATTATACCTATCCTCCAGAAAGAACAGGAATTTACAAAAGATGGGCTTGAAAAAGCATTTCGTGTGTTTTGTGAGGATAAAGGTATCGGAGCAGGAAAACTTTTCCATCCAGTCCGGGTGGCAGTTTCGGGAAGAACGACAGGTCCAGGAGTTTTTGAGCTACTGGAGTTTTTAGGGAAAGACCGCGTTTTAGAAAGAATAGAAGTCGCACTGAAGGAGTATGTTGAATAATGAGTGAAGACAAAACTATAATTGACCAAATAGATCCCCATTTTTTTAATTTAATAATGTCACTGTCACAGACCGCTCTTTTTGGCATGGGTAAAATATCTCATCCTCAGACGGGCGAGATAGAAAAAGATATGGAGCTGGCGCGCGTAAATATTGATATTATTCATATGTTCAAAGAGAAGACTAAAGGGAACCTTACGGAAAAAGAAAAAGAGATCATAACCGATACGCTCATGAATCTGCAGCTTACTTTTGCAGACGAAAAGAAAAGAGATGATTTAGAAAAGAGTAAGGAGACTGAAGAGTCTAAAGATAAATCAGAGGATTCTGAAGAATCCAAAGAAGATATAAACCAGGAAAACTCCGAGACCGAAGAAAACTCAGAAAAATAAACTTATAGCTGCCGGCTCGTCTAATGGCAGGACAGCGGGTTCTGGTCCCGTATGTGGGGGTTCGAGTCCTCCGCCGGCAGCCATTTCAACCTATATTCCATCCCTATCAAAAATACCTAAAACACTATCGATAAATCTAGCACAAGAAGGTTTAAAAGCTTAAAGTATTATTCAGCCTTATCTGAGAATGTTGGTTGGGGTATTAAGTTTTTGACATACTGCCTGATTAATAGACCTGATAAGATATAGGATATAGAAAGAGCTATTAGTATACCCTTTTCTCCCGCTAAATGTGCGCCTAGAAAAGCAAAAGGCAGAACCAGAATGAAAAACTGAGTCATTGTCCAACCTGCTGCGATAAAGGGTTTTTTCATAACATTTAAAAAAACCGTCCCCAACTGAAATATTCCCCATAGACCGTAGGATATTGGAACGATTCGCATGTAAAGAACTGCCGAATTAATAATTTCAGTATTTTTGGAGAAAATTTTGGCTACTGTAGGTGCGGCTAAGAATAATATTGCAGCTGAGCTAAATCCAGCGATAAAAGAATATTGTTTGCTTATTTGGTCGGCAGATTTCATCCGGCCGTATTTTTTTGCGCCAAGATTTTGCCCCATAAATGGTCCGAAAACGCTGCTCAGTGCCATTATAGGAGATAGGGCGAATATCTCTATTCGAGTGCCAATGCCAAAACCAGCGACTGCATATGGTCCGAATCCAGCAAGGAGCCTTACGATTACACCTTGAACCAAGGGAGGAGCCATCCTGGTAAGCGAATTGGGAAGTCCTATGTAAATTATTTGTTTCCAAGAATCAATTATTTCCTTGATTCGGGTGTTTTTAAAACTTATTAAACCTTCCCTTTTTCTTAGCACGTAAATTGCTACCAAGGCGGTAATGCTCCGGGCAAATACTGTGGCAATAGCAGCTCCCTTTACCTCCAATCTCGGAAAAGGTCCGATACCGAAGATAAGTAGAGGGTCGAGTATAATATTTATACTAGCCGAAAGAGCCATGATGAGTCCGGGAGTTTTGGTATCTCCGATAGCCCTTATTGTATGGTTACCTATCATAGGAATTACTACCATAATCACACCTAAATACCAGATGGACATATAGTCTTTGATATAAGAGAGAATTTCTCCTTCAGCACCAAGGGCAGTAAAAAGCGGTTCTATTGTCAATAA
The DNA here is from genome assembly GCA_012511615.1 of Elusimicrobiota bacterium. Taxonomy (GTDB): domain Bacteria; phylum CG03; class SLGR01; order SLGR01; family SLGR01; genus JAAZFS01. The sequence goes on from JAAZFS010000079.1 coordinate 11,836, forward strand.
ACCTATGCTGGAGGTAATCAGGGTAATAATAAATCCGAGTACAAGGCTGTCTGTCGTAATTCTTTTGAGTAAACGGTTGTTTTGGGCTCCGAATGCGCGTGCTGTAAGTACAGAGCTTCCCATTCCAATACCATGTGCGAAACTTTGTACGACCATTATAACAGGAAAAGTAAAAGAAAGAGCTGTAAGTTGATTGGGGCCAAGTCGTCCTAAAAAGAAAGTGTCAGTTAAGTTAAATACTACCATTCCCAGCATTCCAATTATTGTTGGAAATGCAAGATAGAGAAGCTGAGTGGGAATGTTTCCTTGGGTTAATAGATGTTTATTGCTACTTTTAGAAGCCATTTTTTAGTGATTGTCTCTTTACAGGTAGAATTTATACTCGATGATTGTTCGAATGAATATAGCAAATTTTCCTTTGTTTTTCTAATTTCATCGAAATTTGTTAATTTGACTGAGTAGACTTAATTATAATAAAATTTCTAAGGCTATTTTGGGGGGATTTATGAGTATTATAAATACTGTAACAAAAAGTGAGAAAGAAGCTGAGAACCTTTATTGGAAATCTCTAGTTTTTGAAGAGATTGGTATGGATTTTTATATTTATGCAGGGAGGAAACATGGTTAAAGTTTTGATAGTTTATCACTCAAGGACGGGAAATACACAAAAGATGGCTGAATATGTTAAGGCTGGAGTTGAGGAGGCTGGAGCTCTTGCTATTCTAAAGCGAGCGGAAGATACTAGACCAGAAGATATGAATACAGCAGATGCAGTAATCATAGGATCCCCAACATATTATGGTCTTCCGGCAGCAGAGATTAAGAGTTTGGTAGATAAGAGTATAAAGTTTCATGGAGAATTTGAAGGGAAGGTTGGTGGAGCTTTTGCTTCTTCTGCAAATAAGGGGGGAGGAAACGAGACAACGATTATGGCAATAATTCAGGCCCTTCTTATTCATGGAATGATAATTCCGGGAAGTTCAAAAGGGGATCATTATGGCCCTGTGTCCATTGGAAAACCAGATGAAGATGTTCGTATTCAGTGTATGAACCTGGGGAAGAGAACGGTTCTTGTAACTTCAAAACTAAAGGCTAGCAAAACAGGTTAAATTGAGTTTTAAAAAATTTCAGACCAGCTTGAGAGATATATTTATAATAAGGAAGAATTCAATATTTTTACAAGTTTTTTGCTAGATTTACTTATTAAAGCAGCAAGCGCCTAGTTTCTTTTCTGCTCCTATGGTCCAGTTAAATCTATGGAATAACCATAGGC
>JAAZFS010000080.1 GCA_012511615.1 Elusimicrobiota bacterium
ATCTATAACTTTAGAAAGGAGGGAGTCTTCGCCTATATATTTACTCATGTTAATCATTTAAGCAGTTTTAGTGTAAATTAGGAGCTAATGTCAAGAAGTGCTTTCTGGTGTCTTCTGTAATATTCTTTTACAAGCCTTCACTTGTAAGTTTAGGCAAATTTGAATAAAATAGATTGGTTAATCCACTAGGTTGTTTTTTTAAATATACTATGACTAAGAGCGAATACAATACAGTCCAGGATGAACAAGCGGAAGAAGCTGGTGAATGGAAGCGGAAGCTTTCACTTATTCTCTCATATTCTTCCAAGCTATCAGCTTCCAGCGGTCTTAGTAACATACTCAGACTTATAGCTGACGAGACAAAAGAGATACTGAATGCGGGCAGATGTAGTGTTTATCTTCTAGATAGGGAAAAACACAAACTTTACAGTTGGGTATCTCACGGACTTGATAAGCGACAGATTAGGTTTAGCGCCACCCGAGGTCTTGCGGGGGCCACAGTGAGCACTGGGGAAACCATAAATATTAAAGATGCCTACAATGACCCCAGGTTTAATCCTGAGTTTGATATGAGGACGGGCTACAGGACAAGGTCTGTTCTCTGCATGCCTCTTGTTAACCAATTCGGTGAGACCTTAGGTGTCTTTCAGGTCTTGAACAAAAAAAATGGTGTATTCTCCACTCAGGATGAGGAGGTGCTTGGCCTTCTATCTCAACAAGCCTCCGCTGCCGTAGAGAACTCTATGCTTTACGATGAGCTTAAAAAGTCCTTTACTTCCTTCATCAACACGCTTGCTCAGGCGATTGATGCTCGAGATCCTATGACCTCTGGTCACTCCACTCGGGTGTCCAGCTATTCTCAGTTGATTGCTGAGCAGATGGATTACTCATCGGAAGAAATGGAGGTCTTAAATTATGCCGCACTTCTTCATGATTTAGGGAAAATAGGAGTGAAAGAAGCAATCCTCACTAAACCAGGCCAACTTGAACCAGAAGAACAAGAACATATTCAAACTCATGCCGCTATAACTCGCAAAATTTTAGAACAGATTTATTTTCAGCATGAATTTCGGGACATTCCAAAGATTGCCTCTGCGCATCACGAAAACTTAGATGGTACTGGCTATCCCGAGGGTCTCAAGGGAGAGGAAATCCCAGAGATAGCCCGTATAATTGCTGTTGCCGATGTTTTTGACGCGATAACTTACAAGAGACATTATCGTGAACCTATGCCTTTTGAGAAAGTAATTGGCATTATAGTTTCCGATTCGGGAAAAAAATTCGACCCCGTATGTGTTGATGCCTTTTTAAATCTTAATATCTACGAGCTTCTAAAGATAATGACAGATGAAACAGATGTCTCAATCAGCGAGGAAGCGGAAGAAATATTTGAGGGAGTGACGATAAAACAATTCATAAGCCTGATGGGTAATAATTCCTCTCCTGTTTTGCAGGAATTTGTTAAATATTATCCGGCAGGTTGCACATAAGACGGTGGATCTGAAACCTTTTAAGTTTCTTCTTGGCCTTTTATGTTCTGCACTATCTGCTGAGGCATCCCCACCCCGTCCGCAATATAGCGCCAATCATTACTACTATTATTACCTTATGGGGCGCTATCACTTAAATATAGGAAATGCCGAAGATGCGGTTGAATACCTTGAGACAGCTCGTCTTCTTAATAAGGAGAGTCCAATAATTGCCCGTGAACTCTCAGAACTCTACTATATTGGAGGAAACTATGAAGCCGCTCTACAGCATGCATCTGCAGTCTATGGAGCAATGCCGGATGATCTGGAGTTTCTGGAGTATTATGCGGAGCTTTTAATAAAGAACGAGAGAAAAGATCGTGCTGCGGAGATATTAAAAGATATGATTGAGGCCGCTCCTGATAACGAGGGCTACCGCTTCCGGATGGCTGCAATTTATGAGCACTCCGGCGACTTGAAATCTGCGGTGAATCAGTATATGGAAGTTATAAAAAGGGATAAAGGTAATATTTTCGCGCGAATTGCTTTAGCGGATGTGTATCTTTCTTTTGAAGAGTATAGCGCAGCTATCACTCATTACAAATCAGCAATTAAGCACGGCGCTGATGCAAAGGATGTCTATCTTCAAATAGGGCGGATTTATCATCGGCAGGGCAAATCCCGCAAGGCCGTGCGCTATGTCCAACGAGCCATAAATGAAAGTCCAGAAGATTGGATAGCTCATGCTACATTGGCAGATATTTATATCGAAAACGAAGAAATTGACAAGGCCGAAGAGGTACTTAAAACTCTTGTTGAAAAATATCCGAACGAATATGCCTCTCAGATGCGCTTGGGGATTTTTTATATGGAGACAGATGAATCCGATCGTGCAAAAGAGGTATTTAGCAAACTTTCGGAATTGTTCCCTGAAGAATATTCTGTCTGGCTTTTTCTGTCTTTTATGCAGGAACATCTTGGG
>JAAZFS010000081.1 GCA_012511615.1 Elusimicrobiota bacterium
CCGAGCACTGGCTCAAGTCCAAACTTTTGAACAGTTTTCAGGAGGCCCCAGTCATTTATTACCACCTCACTTCCTGGACTAAGCTCTGCGACCATTTTGATAAGCGAGCTGTATCTAAAAAACATTTCATCTCCAGCATAGGCAGTCAAAAATGTAAATTCCAATCCATTGTCTAATGCAGACTTAAGTGCTTTATTGAGATTTTTCTCACTTGGTATAAGATATTCGCAGAATTCGTTCCCGAAATAAATTCTTTCAGAATCAGAAGGGATATTTTTAGAAGTTGGAGGTGATGAATAAAAATACGCCCTTTCCATTATTCTTCTCCTTCAGAATAATAACACAATTCAGGTGAACACGGCACCGAAAGACTTAAGGCCAATTTTTGCACCTCAGCCATATATTCTTCTTTTGTAGTAGCAGCATTAACTAGTTTTTCGGCCTCTTTTATGAAGCGGATTGGTTTTATCTTATCTATCTGTATTGACCGACCCGATATTTTAAAATTACTAATCCCCATATCCATAAAATCATACATACTACAAAGGCCACATGCATTCATAAAATTGGAAGGTGAATTAAACAAATGCTCACTCTTTGAAGACTCATCTATCGAATAGCTGAAATTACAGGGAAGAACATTTTTGTTTCCACGGTAAAGAATTTTCTCCAAGACTGAGTTTGGCAAAAGAGAAGCAATTAGGCCAGACAATCTTTCACTTTTAAAAAATCTGCCGATGGCCTTGTCTTGTGAGAGATATGAATTATGTATAAAACCGCAACAGCCATCAACGAAATAACATCTTTCTCTCATTAGAAATACTTCGAAAACTGTGTCAGGATTTTCTTGAGCAAGCATTCTAAACTCATCCATCCTGAGAGCCCGCTGAAGAATAATTTTTGCAGGATTAAAGCGTTTATAAAATTCTACCGTGGCAGAATTAAAGACTGAAGCCACAGAACTGATATGAATATCCACTTTATCTGCCAGACTTTTAGAGAGTTTTCGTAAAAGACCTATATCAGCAATTATTATATTGTCGACTCCACATTCAGTAGCTACTTCAGCCTGCTGTAATGCTTCTGATAATTGATTAAAACCATAGAACTCATTTAGGGCAAAGCTGACTTTTACATCTTTTGAATGAGCTAAATTGACTAATTTCTCAAGTGAATCAAAGCTTGGAAGATTTGAGCTAGCACCAGCTCTACGATTGATAACATTAATATCTGGTCTGTTTTTTATATTCTCGGGAGTAAGAATACCACAATAAATTTCATTTACTCCTGATTTTATAAGGGAAGCGGCCTCAGATAGCCGGCTTACAGGTGCCGCTATACTTATTCTCCTGTTTTCTTTCATATAATTTTTGGGTGTGCCGCTCCGAAATTTAGGCTATTCATTTTTCTATTATGTCTTCTAAATTATAACAAAAAAAAATCACCATTACTAACCAGAAAATTTTCTTAAATTATTTCCCTAAGTTCAAGCTTGTTTTTATCAAGGCTATCTTTTATATTATCTAAGACCGATAAGCGCAGTTTGTCTTTATA
>JAAZFS010000082.1 GCA_012511615.1 Elusimicrobiota bacterium
CAGATACACCGATAAGGTCCGGCACAAAGACAACCTGGCCTCCTGACGATATCACAGCCTCCACAGCCCTTCCTTGGCGAACAGATAATCCAGGGGGTGGGGTCTGAGATATAATGCTCCCCGATGGTATAGTAGAATCGTATTTTTCTGCTACTTTCAATAAGGAAAGATTAGTCTCAGCCAGAAGATCAAGGGCTTGGTTGAGCTCCATCCCTTCTATATCAGGTATAACTACCTCCGGCCGGCTATGAATGATCCTGCCTAAAAGAGAATTAACCACCAGAGCAGAGACTATCAAAGCAAGTCCGGCTGCTCCAGCCAATGCGGCCCCAGTCTTTAAGATTTTTCGGGCCTTCTCCGTTTCAAGAATTTCTTTAATATATTTATAGTTTATTTTTTTCATAATTTTCTGTATTTCTGACCGCAACGGACTGCCGCGCTCATATTCCGAAGACCTGCTTGGTAAAACAATACAATAAGAGACCAGCAATTGCAACGGCTATAGATATAAAAAGCAGCTGGGGATTGAAACCCCCATCAGTTTCTAATACACCTACTCTACTCTTGGGATCCAATATAGTGCGCCCCATAATCATGGGACCGAAGCGGACAAAAATCTCTAGTCCACCAGGAGTATATTTTACATCTTCCACTGTAGCCGAAATAGGGAGCGGTTCTTCGGCTTTTCGTCCTCCCAGAAGATGTGAAAGATAGATACCAATATCCCTCTTATCACTAATAACCGCAAAAACAATATCTCCCGGTTCAAGTTTCTGTGAGCGTACGGGCGTACCCTCATCTAGGGAGAGTTCCGTTTCAAGAAATATAATTGAGGAGTGAGGATCATCATTTTCCAAATGAAGAGGAAGTTCATCAAATCTTTCAGAATCAGATAGAAATTTAAATTGTTTAAGATTCAGAGACTGTGAGGAAGCCTGCATATTCACCTCTGTGTCATAACCACTATCCTCTTTTATCGCATGTTCAATTGTTTCCTTGATAAGCTGGAAGATTTCTTCAACCTCTTCTTCCTGCCAGAAGTAATAAAACTCATCAACCCTATCATTTTGAATTGAGATAAGTAAGGCCTGCTCTATCTTCTGGGTTATCTCCCTTAATGACCCTGAATCAAGTCGGCGGACATATATGTTTTTCTCAAAATTAAACCACTGTTCATTAATGTCCACCTCATAGATTGAGGGATTGCAACCAGATACAGCAGCATGCCTGAGCATCTTACGCATACGAGAATTAAAAATAAGAAGTATAAGACCATATATGTTGGGATTTTCTGCGGTAAAACGGCACTTTATGACTCCAAGCGGTTTAAACTCTCTTGATGCAATCCTCAGTGCCGCAGTAAGATTTCTGCCAGCTCGATTGAGAAAGCCTCTGGCCTCCTCCCGCGTACAGCCTGTTTCTTCTATCAGAACTTCTATATCAGTATTACTTATCTGCTTCTTGGATGACATTTCTGATATACCTCTTTTAAAGCATCTCTGGAAAGATGTGTGTAAAGCTGGGTAGTATGAAGCCTTCTGTGGCCAAGCATTTCCTGGACAGTTCTCAGATTGCATCCGGCCTCAAGAAGGTGGGTAGCAAAACTGTGCCTTATAGTATGAGGACTAACTTTTTTAGTTATACCTGCCGCCTCGGCACTCCTTCTTATAAGTCTAAAAAGCGTCCGAGGTCCCATCCTATCGCCAGTTTTATTGATAAAGAGAGCCTGGGAATTTGTTCCCCAGGAGAGTTCTTCCCGGACTTTTAAATATTTATGAATTTTTTTCACCGCTGGGCCACCAAGCTGTAAAACTCTCTCCCTATCTCCTTTTCCTAGAACCTGGACACTCCCCCCTATCAAATCAATATCACTCAGATCACAGCCCAAGGCCTCCGCCGAACGGCATCCTGTAGAGTAAAGAAACTCAATAATAGCCGAATCGCGCAGGTTGAGTTTTCCCTCTCCAGAATTAACCTCAAGTAGCAGCAAGATCTCACTCTGACTCAAATGTTCTGGATATTTCAAGGGCGTCTTGCCCGAACTAACCCGGAGGGCTGGGTTTTTATCAGAAAAACCTTTTTGCTTTAGGAAGGAATAAAAACTCTTAATGGCAGAAAGACAGCGATTCATTGAGCTTCTAGAATGAGTTCTGTTCAGTAATGAAAGATATTCTCTGATAACAAGATGGTCGGCTTCTGAGAAACTTCCAAGGTTTTTCTCACTGATAAATTCTGCAAAACCGTTTATATCACCCATATAGGCTTTCACTGTATGTGGAGAATACATTTTTTCATTTATAAGATAATTTTTAAATAATCCAATATCCCCCTCGAGACTCATTTTGTTTTTTTAATATTCATTGAGAATCTACAAGGAGGAAAACCTGTACAGGCCAAAAATCTACCCCGGGGTCCACTTTTTATAACTGTATTCTTCCCACATTCGGGGCACTTTTCATAACCAAGAGGTAGGGGAATAAGCTTTCCTTCTTTATCGAGCGCAAGAGAAGTTTTACATTTTGGAAAGGTAGAACAAGCAAGAAACTTTCCAAAACGACCACTTTTAATAATCATCGGAGCAGAACAGTTCGGACAAGTGTAGTCAGACTCCAGTTCTTTCTCTTTATTTCCATCTTTATCAATATTGAAAGTTTTACGGCAGGCTGGATAAGCGGAACAGGCTAAAAACTTACCGTTCCTCCCCCATTTAATCAGCATATCCGCGC
>JAAZFS010000083.1 GCA_012511615.1 Elusimicrobiota bacterium
TCATCGTCTGGTAAGACTACTTTTATAAAACGGCTTGCTATACAACTCAGGGTAAACGGATTAGTTCCTGTGGAAATATCCCTAGATGATTACTTTGTTCCTCGCAGCAAAACCCCGCGAAAAAAATCAGGTGAATATGACTTTGAATGTCTTGAAGCCCTAGATATAAGTTTTTTCTCTAAACAGATAATTTCCTTACTCTCTGGTCAGGAAATTGAGCTCCCCAAATATGATTTTAAAACAGGGAATAGGGGGCGTAGTGGAAATAAATTAAAACTCCAAAAAAACTCTATAATTATTGTTGAAGGAATACATGCTCTAAATCCTAAATTGAGCCTTTCTCTCCCAGAGGAGATTAAATTTAAAATATTTGTAAGTGCCCTTACTCAGCTTAGGATAGATAATGATACCAGAATATTTACTTCAGACTCGAGGTTGATAAGGAGGATTGTACGCGACTCGCTTTTTAGAGGTTATAGTGCTTTTGAGTCAATAAAAAGGTTTCCCCTAGTAAGGGAGGGTGAGGATAGCTATGTTTTCCCATTCCAAGATGATGCGGATATTTTCTTTGATTCCTCGCTTATATACGAGCAGGCAGTATTAAAACCAATGCTGATAGAGCGACTGAGTAAGATTCAAAAGGAAGGACCTAAGCTTTTTGAAGCTCGGCGACTTATGAACTACCTTGACTTCTTTATACAGATACCTGCGGATGAAGTCCCCCAAAACTCCATTCTTCGCGAATTCATTGGAGATAGTGGATTCTCCTATTAAAACTGAATCCATTCACCATTGACTCTTTACTTTAATATATCAATATATTACTTTCTATGTGATAATTGTCACAGTATTCGGTTGGATATTAATCAATAATAGGCTGAGGGTGCTGAATTATGCATGGAGGTTCTGAAATGAACTATATAAAAAAAATTGTGCTGCTTGCAGTCGCGGGACTAGTTTTTTCTGCTTCCGTATCACATGCTGCGATACTGGAAAGTTTTGAAGGTGATATAAAATATCAAAGTGGAAGCGATGGAGAGTGGGTTCCAGCAGAGCTAAATCAGTCGCTTTCGGACGGAGATTCCTTAGCCACCTTTGAAAACAGCTGGGCCGAGGTGCTTTTTTCGGCAGGGCATTCTGTAAGGATAGGTGAGGGAAGCACTTTTCATATGAAAGATACTTCAGATGATATTATGCTTGATATACTCAGGGGGCAGATTCTCTCAAGGGTGAGTAAGATGCCAGAGGGGCGCAAGTTTGAAGTTGCTTCTCCACAGTCTGTAACAGCAGTGAGGGGAACTGTTTTTTCAGTGGAAATTTCTCCAGAATTAGCTGAGACAGTTGTCCGAGTTTTTGAAGGAGAGGTTGTATCACGGGAACTTCTAAGTGGCGCTGAAGTCACTATCCCAACAGGGTTTTATTCAAGGGTTCGTCCCAATTCTCCACCTACGGCCCCAGCGGAACTTTCTCAGCTTGAATCTGGCAGTGGAGATATGTCCGATGCCACGCTTGATAGCTCTGACCCTGCAGAAGAAGATGCAGATGCAGAAGAAGCGCCTGAATCAGAGCCTGTACCTGAGGAAACGAGGGAAATGGCTCGTGCAGACCTCAGAAATGAAATTAGGGGTGCGGTTGCTGATATAAAAGTTGAACTTCAGACTACGCAGGATACGATTCAGCAGAAAAAGGATGCTGACTCAGTAACTGGACGTGCAATGCGTGATATTCACGGAAATCTAGTAAGGGTTGAGCAACACCTAATTCGTCCAGATAATAAAACGCTGCAATTTATAAATATAACAAAGAGAGATAATTATAAGTATGCTGGCATTATGGGGGTGTCGCCTTCCGGTTCACGCCTGGACACTATTGAAACGAAGATAGTCTTCAGCAAGGATCTTCCGTCTAAATTCTCAGATTGGCCAAAGTTTATTCAGGATAATGAAGATGACGATACTTTTCATCCGAAAGCTATGGAATTAAAAATTTCAAACCAAAAGGATTTAATAAGAGTGGCGTCAGAATGGGATTCTGCAGACGAAGATTTTGCAGATCCTGAAGTTAGCTTTATTAGCGGCCGCGAGGGAGTCACTAAAGGGGAATGGATTGTGGATGCGGATCCAGAAGATGATTTTAATCAAGGGGAGATGGCTGGTGATGATGACGGTTCATCCAAGGGATGGGCGATAACGCCTAAATTAAGGCTTTACAGACCTGGAAGTCCAAATGATGCTTTGGATGATGTTAGAGTTGGATTGGAAGGCTGGCTTATTAATAATGATGGCAAACTCGTCGATATTAACTCACTTTCAGAAGGGAATCCTTTTGATACAATCAAGAAAATTGGAGCGGAGATTGCTGCAGTTGTTCGCTACGGATTTGACGAAAATTATGTACTAAATGATGAAAATGTTGATAGTGATTTGCCTGCTATTAAAAAAGAGGCTCTTCAGGGTTTTGTGGCGGCAAAGGACTTTTTCTCTAACAATTTTGATATTGTAATCACACCGGATTTTCTCTACAATATTATTGAGGAGATGGCGTCGAATATAAACTTTGATGACTTAGGAGAGGAAGAAGACTAATGAGTAGATTGATTAAAGTATTAATTGTATTTGGTGTTCTTCTGAACGCCGGCCAGTTGCAGGCTCAGTCAGTACCCTCATGGGTAGTGCCGGCCGCCCTGCGTTTTATTAGTAATCCAGATGATTTCTTTTTTAATCTTCATCTTGATAATGTGGATTATGCCCCTACACCGGCAGAAAATCGGGGAGAATTGAAAACAAATTTAGCTCCTACATTCCTTCCGTTGACTTGGGCGAATGCCGCACTAAAGATAAAGTTACTAAATGAAGGTAGCTTTATGCGATGGGTTCCGCAGGTTGACCTAGCAGGTAGCTATGGCAGGATTGTTTTACTAGATATACTTTCCTCAGTTGTAGATGACGAAGATTTTACCGCCCCAACAATGAAGGATTACAGTATAGGGGTTACTCTTACAAAAAACGTGACCCGCGAGACAAGGCTTTTTGCTGGCTATCACCATTCCGTATTTAATATGGATTTGAAGTTTCCCGATCCCATTGAAATCACAAGCGATAATACGCTTGATTCTTTGAATATCCTAAGGAAGGATAATATTATGGTGACTGGCATCACAAATCGTATAGCTCCAGAGAAAAGCCTTACCGCATATCTTGGGTACGGTTTTAATTATAAAAAAGTGTTTTCAAGGTTTGTATGGAATCACCGGCGGCTGCAGATGGGATTTAATATCTATCCTGAAGGATTGCTTGTAATACATCCCTTTATAGGAATGCATTGGGGTTTATAGAATGAAAAAAATACTAGTTTTCCCCTTTGTTTTTATTTTAAGTATCGGTACTAGGGCCATGGCTCTTGAGGTGGTGCCTTATTACAATTACCAGTTTACCCAGGGAGCCTCAATATCTCCTGAGGGA